>JAJQGF010000164.1 GCA_021200695.1 Lachnospiraceae bacterium | reverse complement strand
ATCTATGGGGCTTTCTAATCGGTATATCACGGATATTTTAGTCCTAATGAAATCAATTTTCAAATACACTTCACGTACATATCATATTTTAAACCCTATGGACGGAATTATGATGCCGAAACGGAAAAATCCGGAAATTCGCCTATTGGACGATGTGCAACTGCAACAGTTAGAACAGTATATTGCTAAAAATTCAAGCAGAACAACGATGGGCATTGCGCTATGCCTGACAACAGGGCTTCGAATCGGCGAACTATGCGCACTTCAATGGGAGGATATCGACCTGAAAAAACGTGTTTTGACCGTCAGAAAGACGATTCAACGCATTCAGAAACTGAACGGCAAGTCGAAAACAAGCCTAATTATCACCGAGCCAAAGAGCGAATCTTCGAAGAGAAGTATTCCAATTCCGGAATGTTTGGCAGCATTATTGGAAAAATTTCAGGGAAATCCGGAAGAATTCTTGCTTTCTGGAAAAGAAAAGCCAATAGAGCCACGTACCATGCAGTATCGCTTTGCAAAAATTCTAAAAAACGTAAATTTACCGTCAATTCACTTCCACGCACTGCGTCATATGTTCGCCAGCAACTGTATTAAACTGGGCTTCGATGTGAAAGCACTATCCGAAATTTTGGGGCATTCTAACGTGGAAATCACGCTGAATCGCTATGTGCATTCATCTTTTGCGCAAAAACAGGCATATATGAGTCGAATTCAGTTGAATATTTGAATTAAGATAGTATTTTGAAAATTGAATATTGGGGGTGAGTTTTCGTAAAAGGTCGTATGTCATGAAAAATAAAATGCATTGGGTGGTATATCATGGGAACAGATCAAAGAAAAACGTAAGTAAGAACACACATCAAAACATTGCATAATAATAACTATTTAAGATTGTAACCAAGTCTCATGATAATACGTGCTGAAGTTTTGCTTTTAGAAAGATCGGGGGTAATAAAATGGATGATTTATTAATATGGGTAAACGAAAATGATCAAGTAATTGGTTATGGGGATAAACAGGAAACACACTTGGAAGGAATATTGCATCGAGCGTTTTCTGTTTTTATTTACGACAAGGATACGGACTGTCTGCTATTACAACGCAGAGCTTTAAATAAATACCATTCTGGTGGACTGTGAAGTAATTCTTGTTGCTCTCATTTCTATAAGGATGAATCAGAGGATTCGGCAATAAGAAGATGCATAAATAATGAATTAGGCTTTTCTCCAATGTTTAACACTTATTTAGCAATTGGATCCAACGATCCTTCTTGTAGTTGTTTTATATTGGAAAATGAATATCGACCTCTTTTAATAGACGATCTTTACTATTATTCAGATTATGGAACTCAAAAAGAACACGAAGTAGATAGCATTATACTTTGGTCGATTCACACGCAAGAAATTCAATCTATAGTTCCAAATCCTAATGAAATTGCTGAGTTACAATGGGTTTCTCTTAATCATATTAGTGAAATGTGTGATCAACATGAAGAAAAGTTCACATCTTGGTTTATCCCAGCATATAAGAAAGTGAAAAAAGTACTCGATTCAATTGAATCATGGAAAATGAGAGAGTCCTAAAGGTAAATGCTGCTATTGATGTATCGCTGAATATAAGCGAGCGCTCTGCCGGAGAAGTCATAGTAAGATAAAAAGTCGACAATCATCAAAAAAGATAAATTACATGTTTAGCAGTACATTAAGAAGGGGGTGATATAATGGAAAAGTTTCGACTGTCTGAAATTGATTCTACAAGTATCAGCTTAAGATTAAATTCACTTTCAGAAAAAGTGACTGCTGAAAATGCTTATGATGGTGTCGCTGTGACAGGCTTTTCGCGTTGTGGCACATGTGGTGGAGCATATAACGGCAATGGTTGTGCAAGAAACAATTGCAACGGTTGGGATTGATGTCCTTGTTTATGTCTGAACCGTCTTGTTATAGTACGTAACCGTATATTCTTTTCATGATTATATAATAACATGTACTGCTAAACATATAATTTATTTTGGCTGTATTAGGAGGTAGTTATGCTCAAGAAAATATTAGATGATGACGTTAATTCAAAGACTGTCGTCTTGTTGGTGACAAATTCTTGTAACATAAATTGTGTTTATTGTTATGAGCATTTTAAGAATGCACATTATATGCAATTGGATAAGATGATTGAAATTGCAGATGCTGAATTAAATGCCAACAACGAATTCGAACGAATTGGATTCAATATTATGGGCGGAGAGCCTTTTTTGGCTTTTGAAAATATTAAGAAGTTCACAGAATATTTGTGTAGTAAAAAGTGGCCGAAAAATTGGTATATATCATTAAGCACAAACGGAACACTTGTTCATGGAGAAATTAAAAAATATATGTTGCAGTATATAGATAATCTCGTAATATCGTTAAGCTATGATGGCACATACGATATGCAGGATATGAATAGATCCAATTCATCATCCCAGATAGATTTAGATTTTTTTGCGGAAAATTTCCCCTATGTGAAAATGACTGTTTCTCCGTTGACACTTAATAATTTAGCTGATGGGGTTATGTTCCTGCAGAAAAAAGGCTTTTTGGTTGCTGCAAACCTAGCACTCGGAATTGAATGGGATTATGAATACAGTGCGCAAGTGTTAAGTGAACAATTGGAGAAATTGATAGATTTCTATATTGAGAATCCAGAATATAGGCAATGTTCCATACTTGATATGGGAATCGAAACGATTAATCCATTAAAGAAGGATTTCAATAGCTATTGCGGAGCGGGCGACAAATTGATTTGTTATGATTGGGATGGTAAGAAATATCCTTGCCACATGTTTTCACCTCTTTCGATGTCCGCAGAAAAAGCGAAATTATCAAATGACCTTGTTTTTAATGGTAAGATTGACAGAGAAATGCTAAATGAAGAATGTAAAAATTGCCCCGCAATTCAGGTCTGTCCCTCATGTGAAGGAATGAATTTTGAAGCAAGAGGAAATGCATATGCTAATGACAGGGATTATTGTAGATTCATTAAAATTCAAGTTCTTGCAAATGCCGCCTTTCGATTTAAGCAGTATAAGTTAGGACAATTGGAACTTACTGACGAGGAAGAATATAGATTACTGAATAATATTCGTTTAATTCAGCGATTACAGATTTAAAGAAAGAGGGACAGTAATGGATTATACATCTGAATACATTCGAAGTTTTCATATCGCTGATAATGATCTTGTTTTGTATTGGAAAGGTTTAAATATGACCGATTTATCAAAACAACTACCGGATGTCAGCATAAAAGAGTATTATCAATTTGAAAAGCCTCTCTTCCTAAATTCAAATTTCAGCATAGAGCAATTAATTCAGTATAATAAATTCTTTTTTAATAAGATTGGTTTTGCTGAAGATGTCGACATGAGTTTGTTGATTGACAATCCCTATTTTGTGCTAGCTACTGTTTCTAAAAAGGCAATCGCTAGTTTGGATGAAAG
>JAJQGF010000290.1 GCA_021200695.1 Lachnospiraceae bacterium | reverse complement strand
CTTTCCATCCGCCTTGTTCAATAAATTTCTTTCTTTCACCTTCCGGTTTTGTCAATTCCGCATATGATTCAACCTTTTTTAGCAATGGCTGCATTTCGTTCTTATACAAATCATTTGCAATACCATCCCACCAGCTAGACGACATAGGGCATACCATGCAACCGACGCGGAAAAGCCCTTGCCTATATGCATCATTAAAGAGAATATCCTCGTGGAGCAGGTACAAAAACAATTCTGCAGTATTCCATTTTAAAATCGGACTGCAATTAACCTGATTAATGTTTTTAGCCCCAACACTTATTTCTGAATATCCAGCTCTCTGTGCGCTTTCCTCTGCTCTTACTCCATCATAAACAACAGCCTTAATTTCAAAGTTATTGGTGAGTTCTCTTAGCTTTAAAATTGTCGGGACTGACTTATGTACTTGGCAGCACCAACGCATCCTTCTTCCTGGAGGTCCAAACTCTTCCCAACTGTCGAGAGGATCCAGATGGCTTTTTGCTTCCTTGTAATTCAATTCCGGCCATCTCTGTTTTGCACGCTCAACTGACTTAATCGTTGTCTGCAACTCCATCCCGGTATTACTAAATACAACATAATACTCAGACGGCGATAATTCACGTCTTACCAAATCTAACAACACCAATGAATCTTTACCACCACTAAACGCCACAGCAAAAGCATAGCTTTTTTTCTTATATTCATCATATGTATTTCTAATCAGATCCCTTGATGTTCTGATTAAGCCCGTCATAAGATTTTCATTCTGAACCCATAGGTTCTCGATATCTATCGGTGTTAATTTCAGGTTCTTCTCAATAACCTTTATTCTGGGCTTAGTGTAAAATCCTCCACCCTTTGCTTCAGCAACAAGCTGACCATTTACAATATATCGTCTAATTCCTTCAGCCCATAATAATGGTAACTTTGTATCCGGATAATCCCATACTTTATACATTTCAAAGTAATCTAATTCTTCTTTGAAAACAGGGCGGATTTCTTTTTCGATTTTTCCTATCTTACTTAGAGAATAAATATTATTCTCCATCCATTCATATGGGTACATTTATCTGCTTCCTATCTACTAAAATTATTGTAGGATCAAAACCGATTCTCCATCATCAGTCCACGCATACTTCACACCATCCAAAGCCTTAGGTAATGTATAAATCAGTTCATTCCCCTGAATCATCTTGTATTCAATCAGTTTCTGCCTCAAATCCTCTTTTTCTAACCTTATCGGAAGGTTCAATGTTGAATCTTCTATTAGTCGCGCATATACCAGATCTGCAAAATTGCCTATAATCGAATCCTCCGGAACTATTCCGGCCCTTATCGTTTCTATGCCTTGATTCTCATTGGCTGTAATCAGTCTGTATTCTGGCATATACTTTTTAATAAGATCTTGTAACAATGCCAAATTCCAATTAAGACCATCATAAAGTGGTGGAAGTAACTCAAACCAATTATCGCTGATTTCCCTTGGTATCACATATGAAACTGTTTGGAATAGCCGGTTAATCTGTCTTTTTACCAAGTCTATCCAACTCTCATTTTCAATAATATTCTCTGTCAGGACATATTCCTCATTTCCGTAGAGAAGAACATCCTTATTCGTCGCAACGGAAAGCAATCCATTTATGTTTCCTGACGCAAGTTTTACTTTCTGCAAATACTCAGCACACTGCTTTTTGCTTGCCCTTCCACCATTGCTTAAAATGAAGCCCATAAGCACGCCAGCATTAGTATCTGGATACTTTGACTCTGACTTCCATATATGTTTATCTCCTGCAAAGTAATACATCTTTGAAGTCTTGCCAAAAAGATATCGCACTATACCATAAAATTTTGCCGGAGTGTCTATACAGTTGTCATTTAAAAACATCCCCAGCGAAATTGTCGCTGCATCCATCAAAACCTCATCATTTGTATAGCCACAAAATTTATCGAACTGATTCTCTATGATCTTTTGAATCTCTGCCTTGTTTTCAAAAAGATCAATGACATTGTTTGCGTGAATATATATGCCGTTCGGAATTTCTATGGCATATGCCTGCTCTCTAAGATATTTATTTACAAGCCATATACTCTTTCCTGTTTTACCTGAAAGAATGCTGGCAGTAATACCATCAACGTCTGCCTCTCTTACAAACTCCTCAATCCGATCAAAGGAGTCATCTGGATTCTTTGTTTCATAAATAGTATCCACCTGACCCAGATTCTTTGCCTTTGAAAATTGTAAATATCTGTCAAAAGTTCCCCTAAATCGGTTATGTGACTGATAATTTATTTCAGCAAATCTATCGTCAGCCATCATTCGTTCCAGCAGCGTTTCTAAAATTTCCACATCGTCAATATCATAAATTGAACCCGTTAACCCACAAAATTCCTGCGCATAAGGAGTGGCTGTGTTAATTGCAGAAGAATAGCCACGAGCTGTAGCCATAGATAACTTCATAACATCTATAAGCCATTTTGAAAAAGCTTTTGCTTTTGTCCCGTTATCAGTTATCATTTCACCCACAATCTCACTTCCCATTTCTTTACGTTCCTCATTTAAGTAATCCCTGTACGAGGTAAACAATTTTTCATGATCGTATCCCGCTCTTCTATACTTTTCAAAAAAGATGTCATCCCGTACAACCTGGTCAAACTCAACTACCTTTCCAAAATTAGAAATATTGCAAAGCGACTCTTTTGTCAAACCTTCTTTTTTGCCAATGGTTTCTAAAATGCGCAACGAGTATTCTATCGGCTTTCTCGCTTCATAATACTTACTACTATTAACCCACTGTGTAAACGCAGAGACTGCATTTCCATATATTTCCTTAATTGCGTCATTATACTTGCTTTGAAAATCCCTGGCATTATCAGAATACATTTTCACTGTCTCTACGAATAACTTGGATGTATTCTTAAGACCAGTTTTGTTGTCAGAATCAATATACTGGATCTCATAAAATCGCATATTGATTCCGTTCGTATTTCTAAAAACATCATCGATCTTCGCCTTCGACAATAATGCCTTTTTTCTCAGCTCCTCGGAAACAAGTTGAACTGCCAGTTTCCTACTGATAGCTCTTTTTTTAATCATAAAGTATGCATCAACCAGCAGTATAGCTTCAGATTGATTCCATGGAATCCGTGCTGCCATATCATCCCTTCTTTTCTGGAACAAATTCCATAATATCATCCATGGTACAATCCAATGCGTCGCATATCTTTTCAAGAATATCCGTAGTTACATTAGCTCCATGATTAAGTTTGTTAATGGTGTAATGACTTATGCCAGCCAGCTCTTCAAGATCTTTCTTTTTCATATCTTTATCTATGAGCAGCTTCCATAATTTTTTATAACTTGCAGCCATCAGATTCCTCCTAAACGCAGCAAGGCACAATTCGGCCAATTTAAGCATACCACGATTAGTATAGCTCTTTTTATGCAATCTGTCAACCAATAAAGTTTGCGTTCGCTAC
>JAJQGF010000034.1 GCA_021200695.1 Lachnospiraceae bacterium | reverse complement strand
TCATACATAATTGTAAGCATTATGAAAATCGCCGCTCCCAATGGCAGTACAAATCCAACACCCATCGACATTTCATTATGGGTACCTGAATTTAAATCAAGACTGTAACGGTTTGTAACACCGCTATAGTATAATCCAAATATCTGTCCCAGAAATGCAGCATTCTCCTCCAATCCATATCCCGGAGCTGCCGTTATATTATAAGAATCCTGCATATAATCCAAAAAAGGAACCAACATCCATGCCGTTAAAGCCGCTGTTGACACTACCGCCTTTAATAATGCGATAAACACATCCCTTTGAAGCACCTTTCTTATAAAAACAACGCATGCAAGAACTGTCACAGCAAATACCATTTCACAGCTTAACATATGAGAGCATATAATGCCCGTGTATCCGGCCGCCAAAGGAAGCCAATTAAAGGGAGGCTGCTTCTCTCCATTTGGTCTGCTTATAATTTTCCAAAAGCCATATACCACTAATGGAAAAAATGTCATTGCTGTAGCTTCACCCACTGCAGCCCGTACATATATATTTATCAGGCGGTAAACAGATATAGTATAAAAGGCACTGCCTGCTAATGCTACAGCATTGTTATGAAACATTTTTCTAATACATTGCCAGCTTATATATGCCGTTGCAAGATTGATTACAAAAATATAACACTTATATGCGTCCTGAATTGTAAATCCAAAAAGTCTGAGCAATGCCGGAAAATATAAGAAAATATCACCGTAAAACACAGAAACCGGATATCCTTGTCCATCGAACCAAAGAGGCTGCATGCGGATAGGAAACTGTCCCATTCTAAGTCCCTGCGCAATTCCTTCAATCCGGTACATATGAAAAACAATATCAATACCCGGCACCATATTTCTTACAAACAGAGGCATTGAAGCCATACAAGCTATTCCCGCAATTATAAATGCATTGATAAACGCCCTATTTCCTCCGGGAGGCATAAGTATCTTTTTCCAGACAAGCCAAAACACATTAAATATCGTAATAAGAAAGGTTAATATAATTGTGGAATCAAAAAACCAAATTGAAACGTCATCTCCACCGCCTTCATAACTTATAAATATGTCATAAATTCCGCGGCTTATATTTATCCCCTTACTTTCCAATACATCTCCACTTAGCCCCGAAGATACCTCCACGACATCATTTTCTATTATGTAAAAAAAATAAGAGATTTACGTGAAGACAACGACCTTACACAACAACAAATTGCAGATGTTCTTGGTACATCCCAGACAATGTATGCCCGTTATGAAAGAGGCGCCAACGAACTGCCCATCAGACATTTAATTTCTCTGTGCAAATTTTATGGGGTCTCTTCGGATTATATTTTAGGATTAACCAATTATAATGACAAAAACGGCAGGAAGTAACAATTACGTTACATTCCCACCGTTTTTAATTTTCAGTATGTTAATTATACGGGATAAGCCCCATTCTTTGTATCAGCCTGAGTCATATCAACCTTATCCTGCTGAGCCTGACGATATTTAAAGAAGTCTGTAGCCACCTGAGGGAAAAGCGCATATGAAAGCACATCCTCATCCTGCTGCTTCCATTCTTTCATCTCGCCCTCAAGCTTATCAAGCTCATTGTCAAGCAAATCAGCATAACGGCAGGTAATTCTCTCCTCGCCCGGAATAACCTTGTCGATAACCTCCTGGTTCATAGGCTTTACAGTCTGGCCATACTCTCCGCGCAGAACTGCCTTGGTCTCCTTTGTAGCCATCTTGTATCGCTCACCCATAAGCACATTGAATACTGCCTGAGTGCCCACAATTTGTGAAGACGGCGTTACCAGAGGCGGCTCGCCCAAATCCTTTCTGACCTCAGGAATTTCCTTAAGTACATCATAGTATTTATCCTCCGCGTTCTGCTCTTTAAGCTGGCTTACCATGTTTGAAAGCATACCTCCGGGTACCTGATAGAGCAGAGTCTTGATATCAACACCCATAACCTTAGGATTAAGAAGACCATTTTCAAGACATTCATCTCTGTAGGGTCTGAAGTAATCAGCAATCTCTGCCAGAAGATTTTGGTCAAAGCCGGTATCATAGGGAGTTCCCTTAAAGGTCTCAACCATAACCTCAGTTGCAGGCTGTGAAGTACCCATTGCAAAGGGACTCATTGCAGTGTCAATAACATCGACACCCGCCTCAACTGCCTTAAGATAGGTCATGCTGGCAACACCTGATGTATAGTGTGTGTGAAGCTGAATGGGAAGCTTTGTGGCACTCTTCATTGCAGTTATAAGCTCTGTAGCCTTATAGGGAACAAGAAGCCCTGCCATATCCTTTATACAGATTGAATCTGCTCCCATCTCCTCGATTCTTTTTGCCGTATCAGTCCAATACTCCAGAGTATATGCATCGCCGAGCGTATAGGAAAGTGCAACCTGTGCATGTCCTCTCCCCTCCTGAGCCTTGAACTTATTGGTGGCATTTACAGCCTCCTGAAGATTGCGCAGGTCATTTAAGCAGTCAAATATACGAATAATGTCAATGCCGTTTGAAATGGACTTCTGTACGAAGTAATCCACTACATCATCCGCATAAGGTCTGTAGCCTAATATATTCTGACCGCGGAAAAGCATCTGCAGTTTTGTATTTTTAAAGCCATCACGAAGCTTTCTGAGTCTGTCCCAAGGGTCTTCCTTAAGGAAGCGAAGAGAAGCATCAAAGGTTGCGCCGCCCCAGCACTCTACTGAATGATATCCGACTTTATCCATCTTGTCGATAATCGGAAGCATCAGCTCAGTAGGCATTCTTGTAGCAATCAGAGACTGGTGTGCATCACGTAAAACGGTTTCCGTAATTTTAATCGGTTTCTTTACTTGTTCTGACATTCACGAAATTCCTCCAATTTATTTTTTATAAGCTTGTTACAATTTTAATCTGAGTATCTGTTATGCTATATCAGAATACTCCGAATATAGCCATAAATGTACCTGCGGCTACTGCCGTTCCAATAACGCCCGCCACATTAGGTCCCATAGCATGCATCAGAAGGAAGTTGGTAGGGTCAGCCTCAGCTCCGACCTTCTGTGATACACGCGCTGCCATGGGAACTGCGGACACTCCGGCGGAGCCAATCAGAGGATTTACCCTGCCATGCGTTGCAACACACATCAGCTTGCCGAACAGAACGCCTGCGGCAGTACCGAACATGAATGCAACCAGACCAAGCACAACAATCTTAAGCGTATCAGCATTTAAAAATGCCTCAGCGCTTGTGGTTGCGCCTACAGAAGTACCAAGCAGTATAACCACAATATACATAAGCGCATTGGATGCCGTCTCAGCCAACTGTCTTACAACGCCTGCCTCTCTGAAAAGGTTACCCAGCATAAGCATACCTACAAGAGGCGCTGTTGTGGGAAGGATAAGGCATACAACAATCGTAACGATAATTGGGAACAGAATCTTCTCGAGCTTTGACACGGGACGAAGCTGCCCCAT
>JAJQGF010000288.1 GCA_021200695.1 Lachnospiraceae bacterium | reverse complement strand
TCTATTACCCGTGGATTTTCTCCCGCCTGAATTGACAGAAGACCCTCTATCATAACCTCCTTCTGCATCATTTCCGTAGCATTGTCAGCTTTAAGCTTGTTCGCAGTAGGAGTGCATATCCAGTTTGCAAGCAGCGAGCCATACAGGGTTGTGATAAGCGCAACTGCCATTGACGGTCCTATTGCCGAAGCATCATCCATGTGATAAAGCATATCGACCAGACCTACAAGGGTACCAATCATACCCCACGCAGGACCCATTGCAGCCAATGCCTCCCAGAAGCCGATGCGGTTTCTGTGTCTGTCCTCTATACAGCTCATCTCTGTCTCCATAATTGCACGCACAAGATCCGGGTCAGTACCGTCTACAACCAGCAGAACACCCTTTTTAAGAAAGGGCTCGTCCATGTCTGCAGCCGCCTCCTCAAGGGAAAGGAGTCCCTCCTTACGCGCTATGTTTGACAGCTCAATAATTTTCTTAATCATATCGGAGGTGTTTGATTTGGGCGTTTTAAAAATAAGTGTTATTGTCTTAAGTCCCGCTATGTAATCAGTCAGATTATATGATGTCAATATAGCAGCGAACGAACCGCCAAAGGTAATTATTGCCGACGGAAAATCAACGTATTCTAAAATGCCGCCCACTCCCGCATTGGACATTATTCCAAAAATCAGCATTGCAAAACATAGAATCATTCCAAGCAGTGATGCAATATCCACAAAAACCACCTAACATTCCGCATTAATTTATAATTTAATCTGCAAGAATATCCTTTCTATACAATTTTACAAGATTTTTTATCTCTTGTCTACTTTCTTTTACAATTATTTTTTTGCCAGTGGTAAGAGTGAGCACCGTATCAGGCGTCTCCTCAACTACTTCAAGCAAATGCGGGTTAATAAGTATTTTTACACCGTTGATTTTTGTAACCTCTATCATACCTATATTCCTCCCGTCTTATATATATATTTTCCAAATGCCTTAAGACTGATATAAGGGACGGAAGCCCTCCGTCCCTCATGAATTATATTCTACATTATCTCTTCAGATTTGTCAATTCCTCAAGTAAAGTATCTGATACCGTAATTATACGGCTGTTTGCCTGAAATCCTCTCTGTGTTATAATCATTTCAGTAAATTCGGTAGACAAATCCACATTACTCATCTCAAGCTGACCCGTTGACATGTATCCGCCGTTTGCAGTCACATCAACACCAATGCCGTCAAACTCACCGGAGTTCAGGGTTGCAGAATAAAGGTTATCTCCCTGTTTCTCAAGACCTGATGCGTTCGCAAAGCTTGCCGTTGCAATCTGTCCGAGCAGCTTGATCATTCCGTTGTCATAGCTTGCATATATCATTCCGTTATTCTGAATTGATACACCAATCATGTCTCCGAGCGTACGGCCTGTGCCAAGTCCGTCAAGTTCTCCGCTTGTCGCGCTTTATGTAGAGGGTCCGCTGTTGTCATACATCGAGGTTTCCGTAAAATCAATGGTTATATCCCCGAAGTTTCCGCCAATGCTTGACAGATTAAGCGTTACGGTGTCGCCTCCGTTGATATTGTCAAAGACACCTGTGTCGGAATCAAACACCAGAGTCGCGCCTGTAAACATACGTCCGGCAGCTTCGAAGCCTTCCGAGTATACGCTCGCGGGATCCAGCGTGGCCTCTCCTTCCTCCGTCGTGCCTGCAATCATTCCGCTTTCAATCATGTCAAGCACTGTTGTAGGATTACTTTCATCACCAATATACAGATTAAGGAATTCCTCCGTTGAGCCTTCATAGCCGTATGCCTTTGCAAGCTCATCCAATGCATCCTGAACGGTTGCAGTCTCGCCGTTTACCGTAACCGCATCTGTATAATCCTTAAGGCTTCCGTTGTCAACGAGATCCGTAAGATTTAAAACCTCCTCGCCGTCAATGGTGTAAAGCGTTGTGCGGTCATCACTCCAATAGTACGAGTTGCTGTTAAATACTACCGATGTCGCCGACTCCTGCGTTGTTGTAGAGCCAAAGGTCAAATCCGAAATATCAATCTCGTTGCCCTCAGAATCAAGAATTTTTGAAATCTCAACACTGTACTCGTTCGTATCAGCGCTCTGTTTAAGTACAAATTTCGCCGTGTAGCTGTAGCCCAACGCATCGTAGAAGTTAAGGTTGACAGACATTCCGCTTGAGCTTGTGACATCTGTGTCGTTCTTGTCGATTATACCGGACAAATATGCCTGTGTGGTTGCCTCAGGCGGATATGTAAGATTTGCCGCGCTCATAATACGCAGCGCAGATACGGTATCCTGCTTGATATCGCCGGTTTCATCATCCACCTGCCATCCCATTACATTGTAACCCGTGCTTGTCATTGCAAGGTTTCCCGCACCGTCAACATAGAATGAACCGTCTCTTGTGAAATAATTGCTTGTTCCATCGCTGACAACAAAGAAATTGTCTCCGGTAATCATAATATCAAACGGGTTGCCCGTAGACTGTGCTGAGCCCTGCGTTGTAATATTTACATTAATTGCCCCTGATTTAACGCCGAGACCAATCTGCTTCGCATTTATGCCTCCGGTGCCAGTGGTAGCATTTGCTCCGCTCGCATTCTGCGTCGTCTGGCTCATAAGCTCGCTGAAGGTCATGGAGCTCGATTTGTAAGCTGTTGTGTTTACGTTTGCAATATTGTTACCAATTACATCCATTTTGGTCTGGTGGGTCTTAAGACCTGAAACACCAGAATAGAGTGACCTCATCATAATACATGTTCCTCCTTTAATTCCGGAACGCGTCTCCCCTTCTGTCGTTCGGGGGAGTGTAACCTCCATCGGGTCCGTTACATTATTACCGCGCCGTTAATGTTTGTAAATACCCTGTCGTCAGTCTGTAAGCTGTCCATCGCCGTGATTACCGTGCTGCTTTGCACATTCACTATAAATGCCAGATCGTCTACTACGACAAGTGCGTCATTTATTCCCTTCTGTCTTGCTTTTCCTGTTCCCTCATTGAGTCTCTCAAGCTGATTGTCCGTAAGGTTTATCCCCCTGTCCGTCAATCTGTATGAGGCGTGCTTTGAAAATTTCAGTATGTCAGTCTGCTCTTCGGACTTTTTATCAAGAATATCTTTAAAAGAAGAACCCTCCGTGGTCTGCGTCCTGTCCGATGTCCTTGTGCTGCCGCACATGCGATTCGCCAGCTGCTCAATCGAAAGGAAACCGTTTGTCTGAATATCCATATTCATCAGCTCCTTTTCTATTCCGCGCTGTCATCTCCATCTGAAGAGGTATCCTCTACATCATCTGTTTCCTCAGCTTCTTCCGCTTCCTCGGCCGCAAGCCTTACCTCCTTGAGCTTTTCAACATATTCCTCAAGTGTTGTGACATAATCGCTTGCAACAAAGGTCTTCTGGTAATCCGTCATATTATTGTACATTTCCTCAAGCTCGTCAATATCATCAGCATCGGAAAGGTCAATAGAGTTAACGCTTGGGAGC
>JAJQGF010000271.1 GCA_021200695.1 Lachnospiraceae bacterium | reverse complement strand
TTTTGGTGTTGGAGGACGGCACTGTATTTGAGGGAACTCATATAGGAGCCGACAGGGAAATTATCAGCGAAATCGTGTTTAACACATCAATGGCAGGATATCTTGAGGTACTGACTGACCCGTCATATGCCGGACAGGCGGTATGCATGACATATCCTCTTATAGGCAATTATGGTATATGCAGGGAGGATATGGAGTCGCGCAGGCCGTGGCCGGACGGCTTCATTGTAAGAGAGCTTTCAAGAATTCCCTCCAACTTCAGATGCGATTGTACCATTCAGCAGTTCCTGGAGGAAAATGATGTTCCTGGCATTGCGGGGATAGATACCAGGGCGCTTACGAAAATACTTCGTGAGAAGGGTACAATGAACGGAATGATAACGACCAATGAAAATTATATACTTGATGATATTATCCCGAAATTAAAAGAGTATACTACGGGAAAAGTGGTTGAAAAGGTCACCTGCTCAGAAAAATATATAGTTGCTCCCACTGTTGAGCTTGCACAGAACGGACCGCTTTCAGGAATGGTGCGCTTTGATAAGAAAGCCTTTGCTGACGGAGTAAGAGAGCAGAAGCCTTCGCTGGTGACGGAGCTCAACGGTAAGGGATTAAGGGTAGCGTTGCTTGACTTGGGTGCAAAGGACAACATTGCAAAATCGCTTGCCGCCAGAGGCTGTGAGGTAACTGTTTATCCGGCGCTTACTCCGGCGGAGGACATTATTGCTGATGCGCCTGATGGAATCATGCTTAGCAACGGTCCCGGAGACCCAAAGGAATGCGGCTCGATTATTGCTGAGATTAAGAAGCTTTATGACACGGATATTCCTGTTTTTGCAATATGTCTGGGACATCAGCTTATGGCTCTTGCCGCCGGTGCTGATACACATAAAATGAAATATGGTCACAGGGGAGGAAACCATCCGGTAAAGGACCTTGCAACAGGAAGAGTATATATATCCTCACAGAATCACGGATACGTCGTTGATACTGACAGGCTGAAGCCCGAGGTGGCAACTCCGGCATTTATAAATGTTAATGACGGAACAAACGAAGGTCTTGCATATACAGGCAAAAATATTTTTACCGTGCAGTTTCACCCGGAGGCATGTCCTGGTCCGCAGGATTCGGGGTATCTGTTTGACAGATTTATAAAGATGATGAAAGGAGAGAACTAAGATGCCAAGGAATCAAAGCGTAAAGCGTGTAATGGTTATCGGCTCCGGTCCCATCGTAATCGGTCAGGCAGCAGAGTTTGACTATGCAGGAACGCAGGCCTGCCGTTCATTAAAGGAGGAGGGAGTTGAGGTTATTCTTGTAAACTCCAATCCGGCAACCATTATGACTGACAAGGATTGCGGACAAGGTTTATATTGAACCCCTTACCGTAAAGGTTCTTGAGCAGATAATTGAGAAGGAAAAGCCCGACAGCATTCTGCCTACTCTTGGAGGTCAGGCAGGACTCAATTTGGGAATGGAGCTTGAGGAGTCGGGATTTTTAAAGGCGCACGGTGTTACACTGCTCGGAACTACTGCAGAGACCATAAGAAATGCCGAGGGGCGTCAGGAGTTTAAGGTTCTGATGGAGCGCATAGGAGAGCCATGCGCCGCGTCAAAGGTTGTAGAAAATGTGGAGGATGGCATTGCTTTTACAAACAGTATAGGATATCCTGTAGTGCTTCGTCCG
This sequence comes from Lachnospiraceae bacterium, assembly GCA_021200695.1. Lineage (GTDB taxonomy): Bacteria > Bacillota > Clostridia > Lachnospirales > Lachnospiraceae > Acetatifactor. Next base: position 1,817 of record JAJQGF010000271.1, on the reverse strand, counting down.
GCTTATACATTAGGAGGCTCAGGCGGAGGCATTGCGCACAACCAGCTTGAGCTTGAGGAAATTCTGGAAAACGGACTGCGGCTTTCACGTGTGGGTCAGGTGCTTGTCGAGCGCTGTATTGCGGGCTGGAAAGAAATAGAGTATGAGGTAATGAGAGACAGTGCGGGAAACTGCATCACCGTATGCAACATGGAGAACATAGACCCTGTCGGAGTTCATACCGGAGACAGCATAGTGGTTGCACCATCGCAGACACTCAGCGACAAAGAGTATCAGATGCTTCGTACCTCTGCACTTAAGATAATTAATGAGCTTAAAATAACCGGAGGATGTAATGTTCAGTTTGCACTACATCCCACAAGCTTTGAATATTGTGTGATTGAGGTTAATCCCAGAGTCAGTCGTTCGTCGGCGCTCGCTTCTAAGGCAACAGGCTATCCTATAGCAAAGGTTGCGGCAAAGATTGCTCTGGGATTTACTCTGGACGAGATTAAGAATGCGATAACACATAAAACCTATGCAAGCTTTGAGCCAACTCTTGATTACTGTGTGGTCAAGATACCGAGACTTCCGTTTGATAAGTTTATTACTGCAAAGCGCACTCTTACCACACAGATGAAGGCTACCGGTGAGGTAATGAGCATATGCAATAATTTTGAAGGTGCATTGATGAAGGCCATACGCTCGCTTGAGCAGCATGTAGATTCTCTGCTGAGCTATGATTTTTCCGCACTTTCAAGGGATGAGCTTATTGACAGACTGAAAATTGTTGATGACCAGAGGATATATGTAATTGCCGAGGCCATACGTAAGGGAATTGATTATGACACCATACACAACATCACAATGATTGATGTATGGTTTATTGATAAGCTCGCCGTTTTGGTTGAGATGGAGAATGCTTTAAAAGAGAAACCTCTTACAGCAGAGCTTCTCATGGAGGCAAAGAGGCTTGAATTTCCGGACAATGTGATATCAAGGCTGACCGGCAAAGCGGAAGCGGACATTAAACAGATGCGTTATGACAATGGTATTGTTGCTGTTTATAAGATGGTTGACACCTGCGCGGCTGAGTTTGCGGCATCTACTCCGTATTATTATTCAGTGTTCGGAGGAGAGTGCGAGGCTGTAAAGACGGAGGGCAGGAAGAAGGTGCTTGTGCTTGGCTCAGGCCCAATCCGAATCGGTCAGGGAATAGAATTTGACTATTGTTCGGTGCATGCGACATGGGCATTTGAAAAGGCGGGTTATGAGACAATTATTATAAATAACAACCCTGAGACTGTAAGTACGGACTTTGATATAGCTGACAAGCTTTATTTCGAGCCGCTTACTCCGGAGGATGTGGAGTCGATTGTAAATATTGAGCATCCTGACGGCGCGGTTGTACAGTTTGGTGGCCAGACCGCCATTAAGCTTACTGAGAGTCTCATGAAGATGGGAGTTCCCATTCTCGGAACAAAAGCTGAGGACGTTGACGCCGCAGAGGACAGAGAGCTGTTTGATGCTATATTAGAGCAGACTCAGATTCCTCGTGCCGCAGGCGGAACGGTATATACTGCTGAGGAGGCTAAGATGGTTGCAAACCGTCTTGGATATCCTGTGCTTGTGAGACCCTCATATGTGCTTGGCGGACAAGGCATGCAGATAGCGCTCTCCGATGAGGAGATAGAGGAATTCATGGCAATAATTAACAGAATTGCCCAAGATCACCCGATTCTTGTCGATAAATATCTCATGGGAAAAGAGGTTGAAGTCGATGCAGTGTGTGACGGCAATGATATATTGATTCCTGGTATTATGGAGCATATAGAAAG
>JAJQGF010000116.1:4061-17243 GCA_021200695.1 Lachnospiraceae bacterium | reverse complement strand
CTTATTAATCAAGATACAGTAATTTCTGTATCTAAAAGATATTATACGAGGAGGATAGGACATGTCGAAATTAAATATAGATCAGCAAACAATAAAGGAATTGTTTTCAAATAAGAGATCAGATTTTTTAATACCAGATTATCAAAGACCATATGCATGGGAGGAGACAGAATGTCAAACATTATGGGATGATATATTTATGTTTGCGTTCCCAGAAAATGATTACACAAAATTTGATAGTGATAATGATGAGTATTTTCTTGGACCGATTGTTACTTTTAAGAATGATGCAGGTAAACTGGAGATAATTGATGGACAGCAAAGGTTAACAACACTGATGTTGTTACTTAGGGCATTCTACTCAAAATTTGGAAATATGAAAGATTCATATGCGATAAAAACCAGTGAGGATATTTCAACCTGTATATGGAAAACAAATGAGTTTGGACAGCCGGATAAAAATAAGTTAAAAATTGATTCGGAAGTATCTACTGATGATGACAAGGAAGAATTTTTAACTATTTTAAAGACAGGACTGATAGATGTAACTCAGAAAAGTAGATATGCTCGTACATACAGATTTTTTCAAGATAAGATAAATGAATTCCTGCAAGAGTATCCAGCTTATTTTGCTTATCTTCCAACAAGAATATTGAATAACTGTATTCTGTTACCGATTGAGGCTGAATCACAGGATACTGCCCTTCGAATATTCTCTACATTGAATGATAGAGGGAAGCCACTATCAGATACGGATATTTTTAAAGCACAGTTTTATAAGCATTATAGTAGTCTTGGAGAAAAGAATCAGTTTATTCGAAGATGGAAGGATTTGGAGGCAGTTTGCGATGAAATCTTTGCGGCTCCATCAGGTTCTCCTATGGATGAACTATTTACAAGATATATGTATTACGAAAGAGCAAAACAGGGAATTAAGAATACAACGACAGAAGCTCTTAGAAAATTTTATGAAAAAGATTCTTATGCACTATTGAAGAAAAATGATACTTTGGATAACTTGGAATTTTTAGCAGAATTTTGGAGAAAAGTATCGGTACAGGATGAAGGTTTCTCAGACAGGGTTTTGAAAGCATTGTTTGTGTTAAATTATGCACCTAATGGTATGTGGACATATTTGGTCTCTGTATATTTTATGCAAAATAAAGAAGCAGACGGATTTCTGAATGAGGAAAAGTTTTATGCATTCCTCAATAAAATAACAGCTTTCATATTTGGATATGCATTTATAAGACCGGGTGTGAATGCGTTAAGAAGTCCGGTTTATCCGGAGATGATAAATATTGTTTCAGATTTACCAGTTACATTTGCGGGATATGAATTTGATATTGATAATGTAAGAAATATTATGAGTAGCTATGTGTTTACAAATGGCAGACCAATCACAAAATCAATTCTTGCATGGTGGGCGTACACAGATGCTAGTCAGGAACTGATCTCATTAGACACCAATTTGGAGATAGAGCATATTTATCCTAAAAAGAGGCAGGAAAACGAAAAATCACTGAGCGATAAGAGTAGTTTAGAGTCGTTGGGAAATAAGGCATTGCTGGAGAAGAATATTAATATAAGAGCGTCAGATTATAGATTTACTGACAAAATAAAATATTATCAAGGATACACGACTTCCAGTGGAAAACAGAAGACTGGGACAAAGGTTTATGAGCTGCAAAAACTGTCAACTTTAGTGAGTGATTATACAGAGAAGGATATAGTGGATAGAAAGAATCGTATTATTGAGGGATTTATGCAATATCTAAAGGACAATGGATTGGTAAATTAATAATTTTGTACAAGTGATTTGATTAAATGTGTATGTATAGTATTTTTCATTCTAACTTTGGTTGGAGCAATTTTCTGTTTTATGGGGAAAGTAAATAATGCAGGATATGCTGTTATACCAATGCTCATAGAATCAGTTTTTAATTCTTTATATAGGAATAGCAAAAAGGCAATAGAGGAAAATACAAAGTAATTACTAAATCCTAGTTTATCAGTAAGTTATGGCAAATATATAACTGTATTATGACTGTATTATCAAAAATCATGTTGACACCAAATACGATACCGAAGCATGAAGCAATCAAGAAGGTATATGTCGAAATGGTAAAGCAGATTGTAGAGAGTGAGGCGAAGAATGATGAAGACGCTGAATGAATATATGGCGATGTCTTATCGCATGGAAATCGTAGAGGATAAGGATGAGGGCGGATATGTGGTTTCTTTTCCTGACCTGCCGGGATGCCTTACTTGTGGCGAGACCGTGGAATCAGCAGTGGCTAATGCTATGGATGCAAAAAAGGCATGGTTGGAGGCAGCTATCGAAGATGGAATAGAAATTCAGGAGCCGGATTCTCTGAAGGATTATTCCGGACAGTTTAAGCTGCGGATTCCGCGCAGTCTGCACAGATCACTGGCAGAGCATTCCAAAAGAGAAGGAATCAGCATGAATCAGTATTGCGTATATCTGCTCTCGAAAAACGATGCCGTGTATGTGGGAAAATAACGAGTGATCATGCGGCAACGACGTGGCAACACTTTGGCAACAGGAAATCAATAAGTCAAAATATCAGAATCAGCAGAAAAATCAGCGGAATCAGCAGAAAAAAATGTTGATAAATTATCAAAAAGACAGAGACAGATACTTGAATATATGAAAAAAGAAGAGCTATATAGTACAGAGGAACTTGCAGACTTAATTGGATTATAGGGAGCACGTACAAGACAACTTTTAAATGAACTTGTTGCAATAGGAGTGGTAGAATGTACTGTAGCAACAAAGAACAGAAGATATTATCTATATCCAAAGACAATTACCGCCGAGGTGTATGCATATAAGGATATGTTTGAGGATGATGAAGATAGACTTATATGGTATAATGATGTAGACGGAAACAATTCTATCAAGTAGAGTAGAGTTGCTTAAAAGTATGGACTTGTCATTGAATATATTGAGCAGGCAGAAGGATATAATCCGGAAGACTTTATTTTTCATAAGTACAACTCAGATAATTTGAATTTAGAATTTGCGAAAGCTATTGATGAAAGTGAAGCATCTTCTAAGGCACGTTCAGTTATAAATGTTGTTATGCATATGAATACTAATGATAGTGCGATTAAATTGTGAAAAACAGTAGGCAAGGAGGAGAAAAATATGGGTACATTTATTGGTTGCATCGGAGACAGCAAGATTTTTGAGGATAAAAGAGAAGCAGTTATGCAGGATGTTAAAAAGCTTTTGGAGGCTGGGGGCATGATGTCCTTGGAAAAGGTGAAAATCTTTGATAGAGAGATATGTCTGTTGGCTTCAATTCATGAAAAAACTTCCGACGGATTTTCCCAAGGGGAGAAGCTCGTGTATATATTACCAGACTATAACTTTTTTGATGAGGATTCATTTCCAGATATGGGATTAGAGGCGACAAAACTTCGTTTCTTTAGTGATAAGGTTGGTTGGAGAAGGATAAACTCGATTGCGTCTGCATTTCATATGTTAGAGTCATTATATTCTTCGGATGTAATACCTGATTTACGCGAGTCCAACCGGTATCCGGATGATATAATCGCATGGATCAATAGTGTTTTAGGTAAAGAAGAGTTGGGACTTATATATTATGACTGGTGGGAAGCGTATGAGAGGATAAGGAAAATATCGAAAAAGATGTGTCAAGTTCATACTTATGCACACGAGATTGATCCTGATTTTCGAGATATGAGACGGTTTTACCGGTCGGGGGATCTAACAGATCTTGACGGAATCCTATCGTATTTTACAGTCAAGTTTGGCTTTGACAACGCCTTGACAGAACTGTTTAAGCGTGTACGGATGAGTGATGCTTTCAAGGAGCGTTACATAAGGTTATATGCGTTGTGTCACGAGACCTTTGACAGTATTTTATCTAAACATACGGACCTTGATGAAGCAGCAATTAAAGATACTGCGATGTATGTAATCAATTCTGCAAAAGTGGACTTGAATCTAGGGGATGATAAAGAGGATGTTGTTAAGATGCTCATAGTATTCAGGTCACTTCCGCTTCCTGTGATAGTCAAGTTTTTTGCGGAACGGTTAAATATTGATTTCTGGGAATTCTGGGATTCTGATGTTGATAAAGACGAATGGAATAAACGGAAGATTGTCGATATCCCGACAGAAAGTGACACACTTTCCACATGCGAATACTTGAATATCGAGCCAAAGAATATGTTTATGTGGCTGGAGGAAGATGAGGTAGAAGATATCGCAGTTTTAGTGGAAGAATTCAGGCAGTGGGGGAAGGAACTGGAAGAATTAGAGAAAGATACAGAGCTTCCATCATCGGATAAAGCAATCGAAAGCATAGTGATAACTTTAGCTGATCTTGCAACATCATATAGGAATGAACGGGGCTATGGCATTTATATGTTTAAGGAAACATTTTATGATATGATCGCACATTCCAGTGACAGAAGATGGATGGCTGCTTTTGAATTGCTGAAAAAATTAAGCAATGATAATAAAGAGAGATTTCTTGAGGAGAGCAAGGGGGAGAATGTCTTCGATCCAAAGGAATTTTGTGAACCGAAATGGATGATCATCAGATATTTAATGCTATTGAATTATCCAAGTTTAAGAAAAAAGTATTTGGACTTTTAAATTGTAAGCTAGGTTATTTTGGAGTGGCTGGTTAGAAGGTGAGAAGAAATGGTAGAGGATAAAAGGAATCAAAATAACAATAGGGAGAAATAAAGACATGGATATCATCATCAGGCAATCCAACTATTGGGCTCTGATTTAGAAATTATGGCAGTATCGGAGGATGGTCTTATTGAGGCTGTTAGACATATGGAGAAAAAATTCGTATGGGCATTTCAATGGCATCCGGAATTCGACTTCCATGTAAATGAAAACAGCAGGAAGATTTTTGAGGCGTTTATAACTGCGTGTTAATAATGCAAATTCCAGTTTTTCGTTTTGTTGTAATAGTATTTTTGAAACCCGACATGATGTGTCGGGGCGAAAAGGCGGCATTTCTCGCTTTGTGTCGTGTTGTTTGACCCGATGGTCTGGTACTCTGTCAATGGAAAGGAGGTAACGACGTGGATCAAAAGAGAATTGGTTCTTTCTTAAAAGAACTGCGAAAAGAGAAAGAATTGACGCAGGAACAGCTGGCTGAACGTTTTAATGTATCAGACCGCACGGTATCCAGATGGGAAAACGGAAATAATATGCCGGATCTGAGTATATTGGTTGAACTTGCGGATTTTTATGATGTGGATGTTCGTGAAATCATTGATGGAGAAAGGAAAAGCGAGGTTATGAATCAGGAAGAAAAAGAGAAAATGCTGTTGGTTGCCGAGTATGCTGACGAAGAGAAAAATGTCCTGTTAAAGAGGCTTAGGATAATCAGTATAATCGGATTGTGTGCTATGGTAGTTGGTTTTGTGATGATGGTTCTGGTCGGGTACAATTTATTACCAGTGACAGATTATCTTATGGGCTCGGCTTTTGGCGTAGCTGCGGGTGCATTAATCACGTCGGTTTTTTATTCAACGGGAGCCTTGGCTAAGATCAGAAAGTCGAAAAATAAAATACTGGCAAAGATTATGCTGGCAGTTTGCACGATGATATGTATAGTGCTGTTTGTGATATTTTTGGTCAGATCATTTTAACCTTATAAAGAAAAAGAAACAGACCTTGAGGAGTAACATCCCCAGGGTCTTTTTTTAGTTGCAGACATGGCAGCAAAGCAAGGAAAAGCAACCATTTCTGGGATAGGAGAGGAAGTAGTGGTTATCAACGAAATAGTCTCAAAATCATCGGCGAACACTGCTCACGAACAGTTTGAACTCATAATGCGGCGGATGATGGGGAGTCGGGGTGTGGATGAAGCATTCAAGGTCAAGGATCAGCTTGGCTGGGTTAGAGCTGTCAATAACATCCGGAACGCAGCGGAGGAGATTATATTTTCGACAATGATTTATGCATAGTGCGAAGCAGGTGTTTGCTCCGCATTTTGTAAGAGCATTTGGAAAGGGGCAGTAGGTATAATGACATGGATACAAGATTGATTGCAAGGAAAACAGGTGGAAATTTTGCGCTTCATGCGCAATCTTAGAGGTTTCGGGTAAAGATTAATAGTTGTCATTCATTGAAGATATCTTTTGTCTCCTGATGAGAAAAGTATAGCAGAAAGTCTGTAAATTAGTGAATCCATGAAATTTTGAAAGTAGTAGGATGATGGTGGATAAGTATCGATGCAAGACCGTTTTATTGGACAGCAGAGGTGCTATAATAAAAAAAGAAACAAACAAGAAACGAAAAATAAAAGGTATTTGGAGGGATGATATGTTAGAAATAAAAGAGTTTGTTGCGCATATCGATGTTGAGGGAAACGAACAGTCAATCAAAGAACATTTAATAGGAACAGCAAAGGGAGCGGGACAGTTTGCTGCAGAATTTGCTTTTTATAGCCATAGTTGATTTTGCTGAAGCAAAAAGGAAAATGATTATTTTATATAAAAATTGACATTTTAGGCTATTTTTGCATTTTATTTTGACATAATAGATGGTATAGTAATAAATGGAAATTAAAAATAAAAAGACTTGTTGCCAAGTCTTTAAAATCCCACACCATGTGGGGTCAAGTGACGATTTCGGATTAACCTTATTTGCACTCACCTTGTTAATTCAATAACAAGTATAGCAATGAGAAGTTGAAATGTCAATAACAAAAATCAGGAGGTAATTATGGAAACAAATAATTATTATTTAGGATTGGATATGGGAACATCATCTGTTGGTTGGGCGGTCACTGATGAAAATTATCAACTATTAAGAAAAAAAGGAAAAGACCTTTGGGGTATTAGAGAGTTTGAAGAAGCTGAAACAGCTGTAGCAAGGCGTAATAGCCGCATAAGCAGACGAAGAAGGCAACGGGAACAAGTGCGCATTGGATTATTGAAAAGTTATTTTGCTGATGATATTGCAAGGAATGATGGGGACTTTTTCACACGTCTCGAAAATAGTAAATATCATCTCGATGATAAGGATATATCTGTTCGTAGCAAATATGGGGTTTTCAACGATGCTGATTATACTGATAAGGAGTATTATTCACAATATCCTACAATTTTTCATTTGAGAAAAGAATTAATTTATAATGAAGAACCACATGATGTGAGACTTGTTTTTCTTGCGCTACTCAATATTTATAAACACAGAGGACATTTTTTAAGCACTACGCTTTCATCTGATAGTCAAGGGTCAAATCTATCAAAAATATATGAAGAATTTGCTGAACTGACATCCTCTGTATTTGATTCTGACGAAATAGGTTTTTTATCAAAGGTTGATTATGAACAGATGGAAGAAATACTTGGTAGCAGGGATTATTCGAGAACGAGAAAAGCAGAACTACTGGCTGAAAATTGGAAAATTAATACAAAAAACAAAAGGGAAATGGCTTTTGTAAAAGCGGTTTGCGGACTTAAAGTTGATGCAGGAGTTTTATTTGGTGATATTTTGACTGATGGGGATAAAAAAATCGAAATAAATTTTTCTGATTCTACATATGAGGATAAACTTCCAGATTTGATAGAAGGAATTGGAGAAGAATTCTATGCAATTATTGAATTAATGAAGCAAATGTATGATATAGGTTTGCTGTCAGGAATTATGAAAGGATATGACTATTTATCTGATGCAAGAGTTGCAGAGTATGAAAAGCATAAAGCGGATCTGAAGAAATTAAAAGCTGTGGTTAAGAAATATAAAACAAAAGCTGATTATGATTTTTTGTTTAGAGATGATGTAAACGGTACGTATAGCGCATATGTAAATTCTTATAATTTTGATAAAAAGAAAAGAAGAAGCTTTAAGGAAAGGAAGCAAGAAGACCTTTATAAGACAATAAAGAAACTTTTGAAAGATGTGCCGCAGGATGACGAGCAAGTAAGCTATATATTGGCTGAGATAGGGAAAGAAACTTTTTTGCCAAAACAGCTTACAGCCTCTAATGGAGTGATTCCCAATCAGGTTCATACTAAGGAAATGAAAAAGATTTTATCTAATGCGGAAAAGTATCTTCCTTTCTTAAAGGAAAAGGATGAGAGTGGACTTAGTGTATCTGAAAGGATTGTTCGGCTGTTTACATTTCAAATCCCTTATTATGTTGGACCAACCACTACAAATAGTGAGAATCATGGTGGAAATGGTTGGGTAGTAAGGAAAGAGGCAGGTCAGATACTACCTTGGAATATTGAAAAGAAGATTGATTTAAGGAAAACGTCCGAATGCTTCATTAAAAGGATGGTCAGAGAATGCACATATATTTCGGATGAAAAAGTTCTTCCTAAGGCTTCCTTAGAATATGAAGCATATTGTGTACTTAATGAAATCAATAATATAAAGGTTAATGATGAAAGAATTGCACCGAAGCTTAAACAAGAAATTTTTATTGAGTTATTTGGCAAAGGGAAAAAAGTTACCAAAAAACAACTTTGTAGATTCCTTATTAATAGAGGCGTGATTAAGGAAGATATTGAGGTTTCAGGGATTGATGTTAATATAAATAGTTCATTGTCTTCTTATGGAAAATTTAAGGCAATTTTTGGCACAAAAATCAACGAGGATAAGTATAGAGAAATCGCTGAACAAATCATTTTTTGGTGTACTGTATATGGAGATTCAAGGAATTTTCTGAAGGAACAGTTAGAGGAAAATTATAAGGATGAACTTTCAGATGATCAAATCAAACGTATACTTGGATTTAAATTTAAGGATTGGGGAAGGTTGTCAAAGGAATTTATCGAATTACAAGGCTGTGTTAAATCAACAGGTGAAATGATTTCCCTTATTCGTGCAATGTGGGAAACTAACTATAATATGATGGAACTTATTCATAGTGATGAATTTACTTTTGCTGAAACTCTTGAAGAAAAAAAGAATTTGAATTTAGAATCACTTGCTGATATTACAGTGGAGGATTTAGATGAGATGTATTTTTCTGCACCGGTAAAAAGAATGGTATGGCAAACAATCAAAATTATCAGAGAGATCACAGAGGTTATGGATTCTGAACCAAAACGTGTATTTATAGAAATGACTAGGGAAGCAGATGCAAAGAAGGAACGAAAAGATTCCAGAAAAATACAACTACTCAGACTTTATAAAAATATTAAGGACGAGTCTCACGATTGGAAAGAGATCATTGAAAGTGCTGATGCTAGTGGTAAGCTGAGAAGCAAAAAAATGTATTTATATATTGTTCAAATGGGAAGGGATATGTATACTGGAGAGCCAATCGATTTGGATAATCTGTTTAATAAAAATATTTATGATATTGATCATATTTATCCGAGACATTTTGTTAAGGATGATAACATCAACAACAATTTGGTTCTTGTTAATAAGACCCAAAATGCAAACAAGAGTGATTCTTTTCCACTTGCTCAAGCTATTCGGGATTCTCAAAGAACATTATGGTATAGTTTAAAAGAGAAACATTTGATTACAGACGAGAAATATAAGAGACTTACAAGAAGTACACATTTTACGGAGGAGGAAAAGGCAGATTTTATTGCAAGACAAATGGTTGAAACAAGGCAAGGGACTAAAGGGGTTGCTGATATTTTGAAGCAAATTCTTCCGAACACCGAGTTGATTTATTCAAAAGCCTCTAATGTTTCTGATTTTAGGAATAAATATAATATTTTAAAATCACGTCTTGTGAATGATTTTCATCATGCCCATGATGCATATTTAAACATTGTTGTTGGCAATGCATATTATGTGAAGTTTACAAGGAATCCGCTTAATTTTATTAGAAAAGACTATGCACTAAACAAGCAAGAATATAATCTTGGAAAAATGTTTGAATGGGATATAAAACGGGGAAAGGAAACGGCATGGATTGCACAGAAGAAAGATGGCGAAGTGGGAACAATAGCTATTGTTAAAAAGATGTTGGCAAAGAATACTCCGATGATGACAAGAATGAATTTAGAAAATCATGGAAAAATTGCAGATGCTACAATTTATGGTGCTGATAAGGCAAAAGAAGATGGCTATATACCGTTAAAGTCGTCCGATACAAAGATGTTGGATGTGACAAAGTATGGAGGATTTTCAAGTGTTTCTACGGCATATTTTTTCTTGGTTGAACACGAAGTTAAGAATAAAAAGATAAGGACAATAGAAACGGTTCCAGTTTATCTTACGGATAAGATTAAATCAGATCCGCAAGAATTAGTACGATATTGTGAGCAAAAACTTAATCTTATTAATCCATCAATAAGAATGGAAAAGATAAAAATCCAATCTTTGGTTAAAAGGGATGGATACTATATGCATTTGTCAGGAAAAACAGGAAAACAATGTATAATGAGAAATGCAGTTAATCTGTGTCTAGATCAAGAATGGATTAATTACATAAGGAAATTGGAGAATTATTCGAAGGATAAATGGTTGGGTGACGAGTTATCTATTGAAAAAAATTTGCAACTATATTATATATTGACAATGAAACATTCAGAACAGATTTTTGCCCAAAGGCCAAATTCAATGGGTCAGATGTTGATAAAGAGTAAGACGTTGTTTGAAAATCTTGCAATAGAGGAGCAGGTGATTACTTTGATTAGTATATTACAATTAACAGCTATTGGACCTACAACAACGGATTTAACTAAGATAGGTGGCTCAGCTAATTCTGGTAAAATATTGATAAATAAAAAAATATCTGATTGTTCAGAATTCAAGCTGATTAATCAGTCTATTACGGGTGTCTACGAAAATACGATAGACCTTTTGACGATATGAGTTGGCGGACAGTAGTGATTTCAAATAGTGCAAAGCTGGACTATCAGCTTGGATTTCTGGTGGTTCGAAGAGGTGAGGTTGTGAAAATACATTTGAGCGAAATATCAGTTCTTATTATTGAAACAACAGCAGTTTCTTTAACTGCTGCACTGTTGAGTGAATTAACGAACAAGAAGATAAAAGTTATTTTTTGTGATGAAAAAAGAAATCCATCATCGGAACTGATTCCATATTATGGTGCGCATGATACTAGTGCAAAGGTCAGAACACAAATAAGGTGGTCACAGGATATCAAAACTGCCGTATGGACAGAAATTGTTACTGAAAAGATCCGCAAGCAGTCGGAAATTCTGGAAAAATTTAATTGTCAGGAATCGACATTGTTAAATCAATATATTGAAGAAATTCAATATGGTGATGTGACAAATAGAGAAGGGCATGCCGCAAAGGTATATTTTAATGCTCTATTTGGTAAAGACTTTTCTCGAACAGAGGAGAACAGTATAAATGCTGCATTAAATTATGGCTATGGAATTATTTTGTCCGCAATGAACCGAGAGGTAACTGCAAATGGATATATAACACAATTAGGACTTTTTCATGATAATATGTTTAATCAATTTAATTTTGGGTCGGATTTAATGGAACCTTTTCGCCCGATTGTTGATAGAAAGGTTAAAGTAATGTCTCCTGATAAATTTGAGCATGATGAGAAAATGCAGGTTCTTGACATATTAAATGAAGAGGTCAGTATTGGCGGAAGGAGAGAATTTGTTAATAATGCTGTAAAAATATATTGCCGCAGTGTTTTTGATGCGCTGTGTGACAATGATGCATCATTAATAAAATTTTACAGGGATGAGTTATAGGTATATGAGATTAATAGTATTTTTTGATCTGCCTGTTCTGACAGATAAGGACAGGCGAGAATATAGAAAATTTCGGATATTTTTAATAAAGTCTGGTTTTTTAATGCTACAGGAATCTGTATATTGTAAGCTTGTTTTAAATGGTGCTATGGCTGATCTTATTGTTGATAAGGTTAGAAAGAATAAACCTTCCAGAGGATTGGTACAGTTGCTTCGTGTAACGGAAAAACAATATACAAAGATGGAATATATTGTCGGAAGTGATAAAAGTGAAATCTTAAATTCGGACGAAAGACTGGTGATTTTATGACATTGACAAATACTGCTTATGATTTTACAATTGATTTGAAAGAAAATACTGTTTATGTTCTTGATATTGGAAATAAAATTGCTTATAGAGAGATTATAAGTGATATTTGGAATCAGGTAAACGGTAAATATGGCAGATTTATTCTTTCTGACGGTGAAAAAGAAAAAAATATTTATACAGAGATGGACTGCATTTTAAATCTTTTTGAACTTGATTGTAATAATAAGCGTATATTGAATAAAGTATATCAGGAAATAAAACAAGTAACTAACGAAAACATGTTGGAAGATGTTTCAGAAATAAATACCTACTTGATTAATTTTCTGGAAAAATCATTAGGAATGGTGCATTATAGTCTTGAATATGATTATGACCTTGATATTAGTAACATATTCAAGATGTTTAATGTAAGATTCGATACTGAAGAAGAATCTCTACAGGCTAAATTAATTAATTATATTAGAATTATGCATCAAGTTTGTCGTATAAATATTTTCTTGTTTGCAAATCTAAAGCAGTTTTTTTCAAGTGATGAACTTATGCAGATATATGAAGCATTATTTTATGAAAAAGTTATCTTGATTACAGTTGAATCAGCGTACATAAATGCTTTATGTGTTGAAAAACATATGATTATTGATGAAGATTTGTGCATTATTGAACTATAAAAATGTAAGTAAATTAACACTGGATCACCATCCGGATTGGTTCGGAGAGAACATTCAAATTAATTTGAGGTTTGAGAACCTTGTTAATTCATAAGGGAGAAAAACTTGCCCCCATTCCTGTGCAAGGGTAGCTTGGTTTGAGAACCTTGTTAATTCATAAGGGAGAAAAACTGCTCGACTCTTGTACCCGCTAGGTGTTCGGTTTGAGAACCTTGTTAATTCATAAGGGAGAAAAACAACGCATAGTTCGATATTCAACAAAGTTTCGTTTGAGAACCTTGTTAATTCATAAGGGAGAAAAACAATGGCAAGTTACAACGCTATCCATGGCAGTTTGAGAACCTTGTTAATTCATAAGGGAGAAAAACTACGATGGTTTTTATCAAATGGTAAGGGCAGTTTGAGAACCTTGTTAATTCATAAGGGAGAAAAACCTGTATACGCTCATCGCTGTAATCGATGCCGTTTGAGAACCTTGTTAATTCATAAGGGAGAAAAACATATCATAGTTTAAATATG
>JAJQGF010000116.1:1578-3961 GCA_021200695.1 Lachnospiraceae bacterium | reverse complement strand
GTTTGAGAACCTTGTTAATTCATAAGGGAGAAAAACATATCATAGTTTAAATATGCTGTCAAGAGGTTTGAGAACCTTGTTAATTCATAAGGGAGAAAAACTACCCACAGCCGAGTGCATCCACTCGTTTGTTTGAGAACCTTGTTAATTCATAAGGGAGAAAAACTGTTTCACACTGAACCTGATAAACACCATCGTTTGAGAACCTTGTTAATTCATAAGGGAGAAAAACCAACTCTATCATGTCCCCAACACTAACCCCGTTTGAGAACCTTGTTAATTCATAAGGGAGAAAAACCCATTAAATTTCCATCGAGCATAGCATCAGTTTGAGAACCTTGTTAATTCATAAGGGAGAAAAACTCGACCAGTTGCGTGATACTGTGAACCTGTGTTTGAGAACCTTGTTAATTCATAAGGGAGAAAAACGGTGCTAAATCAGCAAATTGAAGCTTGGGAGTTTGAGAACCTTGTTAATTCATAAGGGAGAAAAACTGGTGTAACTTAATCTTACTACTTTCATCTGTTTGAGAACCTTGTTAATTCATAAGGGAGAAAAACCGATAAAATGGCCGACGAAACGAGCTTAAAGTTTGAGAACCTTGTTAATTCATAAGGGAGAAAAACAGAAGAATTATCTGATCCAGAAGAGCAAAGTTTGAGAACCTTGTTAATTCATAAGGGAGAAAAACAAGAAAAGGCAATCGATATCGTCGCGTTCCGTTTGAGAACCTTGTTAATTCATAAGGGAGAAAAACTGCCAACCGCTTCTAATGCCAGCACACCAAGTTTGAGAACCTTGTTAATTCATAAGGGAGAAAAACCTTGCTTTCAAGACAGCTTGACGGTTGCAAGTTTGAGAACCTTGTTAATTCATAAGGGAGAAAAACTGCTAGGGAGTGGAATGCTCCACATATGAGTTTGAGAACCTTGTTAATTCATAAGGGAGAAAAACTCTCCTGTGGCAATGCCAGTGCCTGTTGCAGTTTGAGAACCTTGTTAATTCATAAGGGAGAAAAACCCCTTTTATTTCCTCGTGTTGTTTCGATGGTTTGAGAACCTTGTTAATTCATAAGGGAGAAAAACGGTATATCAATAATTACTTCATCGTGGACGGTTTGAGAACCTTGTTAATTCATAAGGGAGAAAAACATCACCTGCACTCAGATAATCCGATGTGTCGTTTGAGAACCTTGTTCATTCATAAGGGAAGAAAGCGTAGCGAATAAACGCACAAACAAAAGAATCAAGTACGCCCCAGTGCAAAAATTCCAGTGGAGTGCAAACTTCTAAAATTAGGTGTTGACAAAGAATGGAGGATTGGATATAATAACACTTGCGTTGGCAAAAAACACATATTTGGAAGAAAGTAACGCAAGACAATTTCCGTAAATAGCGGGGTGTGGCTCAGCTTGGCTAGAGCGCTTGATTTGGGATCAAGAGGTCGCAGGTTCGAATCCTGTCACCCCGATAGATACTTTATTATACTGGGGATTTACTTTAAGTATATGCGGGTGTAGTTCAATGGTAGAACACTAGCCTTCCAAGCTAGATACGTGGGTTCGATTCCCATCACCCGCTTTTTCTTTTCGCTATATGTATATGGTGAAAGGGCAAGGAATCAAGAGTTTCCTACTGCATATGCAGATAGGTGTCCGTAGCTCAGTTGGATAGAGCAACGGCCTTCTAAGCCGTGGGTCGGGGGTTCGAATCCCTTCGGGCACATTATGGTGGGTGTGGCGCAGTTGGTTAGCGCGCCAGATTGTGGCTCTGGAGGCCGAGGGTTCGAGTCCCTCCATCCACCCTGTAAGGAGCAAAGCGTGGGAGAAAAACTACGATAGGATCTGCTTACTAATGGGCTATCGCCAAGCGGTAAGGCACAGGACTTTGACTCCTGCATTCGCTGGTTCGAATCCAGTTAGCCCAGTTGAAAGCGACAGCTTTTATGGGAATTTATAATTTCAAAGATGGGATATTAGCTCAGGTGGTAGAGCACTTGACTTTTAATCAAGTTGTCGGGGGTTCGAATCCCCCATGTCTCATGCTTGAAGTCCTTGATGTATAAGGGCGGAACAAGAGAAAGCGTTTCAGTGTTTGAGACGCTTTTTGTTTATTTCACATGTTTATTCTTCAGGCTATCAAGAATATGGCACAAATAGCTATACAAATAGCAACCATAGATTGACTTGTATGCTAGAATGCAGTTTCAGAACAATTGCGCAATATCGGAAAGTGTGATATACTATGAACACTTGGCGAGGTATTTTCGAGCCTAGTGTGAATGCATATCTAAACACTTAGCGAGGTAATTCACGAGCTTAGTGACTATGATATACTATGAACACTTGGCGAGGTATTTTCGAGCCTAGTGTGAATGCATATC
>JAJQGF010000116.1:0-1478 GCA_021200695.1 Lachnospiraceae bacterium | reverse complement strand
TAAACACTTAGCGAGGTAATTCACGAGCTTAGAATTTATGATATACTATGAACACTTGGCGAGGTACTTTCGAGTCTAGGAATCATGTATACAACGAACAGCGAAAAAACCGCAGGTTTTGAGGTAAGCGTTCATGCGCAAAGAATTTATGATAAAATAGTCCTGAAGGTCTAGAAGAAAAATAATTCAGCAGGGGTTGGGAGCGACGATTATGCAGAAGCAGGAATGCATCGACATCATAAAGAAGCGAATTGACGAAAGTGAACATTGGAAGCAAAATCATGGAACATCTGATGGAGTATTTGGAAGCGACTATGAAGATGTGAAAATTTTAACATTAGAGAAGATAATTCAGGAGCTTTCGGGTTGTGCAACCTTGAATGAGTATCTCCCGATTATGGAACAGCGAGTTTCAGAGGCGGAGAGGGATTACGAGATGCAGAAGGATAAACCTCGTTCTGATGTACGAGAGGGGACTTATCAGGTTGCGCGGTGTATGAGCATCTTCCATACATATAGGGACTTATATGCGTTGTTTACCAATTCAGAAGAATAGATAGGAGGGCTTTTTATGGCTTGTTTTATTGTGCCGGCAGTTGAGGCTGTTGCAACTACAGTTGCAGCTAAGGTGTTAGAATCGAAAGCAAAGGAATCGAATGTGGGAGATATCCAGACAGAGTCACGTGTATATTCTGTGGCAAAAAAAGTTCGGGTGCTATCCAATTTGTTGTGGGGAGGCTCTGCATTGCTTGCATTTGAACATGTGTGGCATGGTGAAGTAGTGCCTTGGTTCCCATTTTTAACAGCGGCAGGCAGTCCTGCCGATATGACGGAAATGCTTCATGAAATGGGTACGGTAGGCGTTTCCATGGCACTTCTGGTCACTGTAGTTTGGGGAATCGGGTGTCTGGTTGCCCGTAGAATTGAAAAGCACTATGATGCGACGACTGAACACGTAGAGCGATAGGAGGCAGAGAAAAATGCTATTATTAGTTACTGTTATGGCAGCTATTGTATCTACGCTAGTCTGGTATAACAGTCAGAAGGCGAGGGATCTTTGTATCAGTGCTTTATGTTATATGTTCTGGGGTGCTTCCATTATGTGGTTTGTGGATGCTGTTTTTGAATATATAGCGTTAAAAACTGCTTATTTTACTCCGGAACCGGCAGAGATGATGAATGACTTATTCCTAGGGCTATCGGTTATTGCTTTTGCCATGCTCATCTGGCTCGGAATAATACTTATCAGGGACCCCAAGGGCGTTGTTAGACAAACATTGAAAAAACATGAAAAGTAATTACATAGAGTAAAAAAAGTAATACATCTTCTTATAGTTGGAGTTGTATTACTTTTTTAATTCAAAAAAGAAAGCAATGGTGAAAGCTGAAAAGAAATTAAAAGATGGATAAAATAACTAGGTCATGATATACTATGAACACTTGGCGAGGTGTTTTCGAGCCTAGTGAGAATGCATATC
>JAJQGF010000177.1 GCA_021200695.1 Lachnospiraceae bacterium | reverse complement strand
GTTCTGTATAATATTAAAAAGCGTTTCCTTTATTCGGTCCTGTGTCGGTCTGGTATCAGCCCCCTCCGGTGTTTTTAAAGGAAGACTTCTTGCGGTGCCCGCTATAACTCTCATGCTTTTCCTCGTTTTCTATGTATTATATCTGTGGCATCAGGTCCGCAGCTTTGTTCCCTTTGTGTCCCTGTGGGCGCCCTTAAGACTGTTTAGCATGATGCTCCTGCCCTTATATTCTATCATAGTCAGCTCAGTATTTCCCGTATAATATACAGTCTCAATTAAATCACTGTCGCCAAGCTTCATGCCGCGCACTCCCACAGCGGTCTTTTTCATCTCAGATATTTCGGCAACAGGGAATCTCAGGAAATATCCGTTCTTTGACTGTAATATAATATTCTGCTGTTCAAGCAGAACAGCTACACTGACAAGTCTGTCACCCTCGGAAAGTTTGGTCGCCGAAACAGTCCTTTTTGCAACATCAAATTCCCCTCCGCTCACAATCTTCATCATTGACCTTGAGGTAACAAATATAAGCTGCCTGAGATTAAGGTCGGATTGTGCTGCGGCAAATATAAGCTCCTCCCTGTCCGATGTATAATTACTTACATTGTCTATCGGAATGCCCTTGTCGCGGAACCTTCCGAATGGCAAATCAGACATTCTCAGGGTGTGCATTTGTCCTATATCGGTAAAAAGGCATATTTTGCCGGTGTTTTTACAGGTGATGACATATTTGTTCTCTGAATCAGCGGCATCCTTATTGCGCTCATAGGTGGTCATGTCAATGGTCTTTGCATATCCGAAGCGGTCCATGAGGAATACCACATCCATCTCCTCAGGCTCCTTCTCCTTATATACGGCCTCTTGGGCATTCTCAATAACCGTCCTTCGTTTTCTGCTGTATTCGCGCTTATAACCGTCAAGCTCATTTATAATTACCTGCTTCATTGAGTCCCTTCTGTCAAGAATATCCTCATAACGGTATATGTTTGCCATTGTTTCATCGTGCTCTTTTATAAGAGCCTCAAGCTCAAGGGCAATAAGCTTATACAGGCGCATCTCAAGTATCGCATTTGCCTGCTTCTCTGTAAAGCTAAGCTGCGCTGCCATTATTGCAGACTCCTTCGTCTTGAATTTTATACCCTCCGTGTTCCCGTCTACAAGGCAGCCCTTTGCCATAGCGCGATCCTTTGAGCCTCTCAGTATTTCAATTATAAGGTCTATGACATTACATGCCTTGATAAGACCCTCCTGAATTTCCTTTTTCTCATTTTCATGTGCGAGAAGATTTGTATATTTCCTGGTCGCAGTCTGATATTGAAAATCCACACTTGCCTTTATAATCTGCTTAAGCCCCATTGTCTCGGGCCTGCCATTATATATTGCAAGCATGTTTACACCGAAGGTATCCTCAAGCCTTGTCTTTTTGTAGAGCATATTTACAAAATTTTCCGCATCGGCATCCTTTCTCAGTTCAATAACTATTCTGATGCCCTCCTTTGAGGATTGATTGGAAATATCGACAATGTCCTGAGTCTTTTTCGTCTCGGACAATGATGCCACATCCGATAAAAATTTAGAAATATTTGCACCAATCATAGGATATGGAATCTCAGTTATAACGACATTTGTCCTGCCGCCCTTTGATTTCTCGAATTCAACCCTGCCCCTTACCTTAATCCTGCCGGTGCCGGTTTCATATATTTCCTGAAGCTCATCCTTGTTGATAACAATTCCTCCGGTTGGGAAATCAGGTCCCTTGACATATCTCATAAGCTCATTTGTGGTAATATTTTCATTAAGCATATATGCCTTTACAGCGTCTATTACCTCGCCGAGATTATGAGGCGGAATGCTTGTTACCATTCCCACGGCAATTCCCTCTGAACCGTTTACTAAAAGATTAGGTATTTTTACAGGAAGAACCGCCGGCTCCTTCTCCGTCTCGTCAAAGTTTGGGACAAAATCGACAACATCCTTATCCAAATCAGCAAGGAATGCCTCCTGCGTTATCCGGGCAAGTCTTGCCTCAGTGTAACGCATTGCCGCGGCGCCGTCTCCTTCAATATTTCCGAAATTACCATGTCCGTCAACCAGAGGAAGTCCCTTTTTAAAATCCTGACTCATAACTACAAGCGCTTCATATATTGAGCTGTCTCCATGCGGATGATATTTACCCATTGTATCTCCGACTATACGCGCGCTTTTGCGGTATGGTCTGTCATATCTTATCCCAAGCTCATACATGTCGTACAATGTTCGCCTTTGTACAGGCTTAAGTCCGTCTCTGACATCAGGCAGCGCTCTGGCAATGATTACGCTCATTGCATAATCAATAAAGGATTTCTGCATTTCCTCCGAATATTCAGTCTTTATAATTCTGTTGTCCATCTTTAGCCTCCATGTCGCAGATTCTTTTGCTCATTCCTGTTATATGTCAAGCTCGGCATCCGTTGCATGCTCATAAATAAATGCCCTTCTGGGAGGCACGTCAGTTCCCATCAAAAGCTCGGTCATCTCTGATGCCATCCTTGCATCCTCTATTTCAACGAGCTTCATCATACGTCTTTCCGGGTCCAGAGTAGTTTCCCAAAGCTGTTCGGCATCCATCTCTCCCAGACCCTTGTATCTTTGCAGTGTAAACGCTCCCTTGTGGCTTTTCCTGTATTTTTCCAGAGCCTTGTCATCATACAGATACTCCTCTTTTCCCTTAGCGGGCATAGCCTTATAAAGAGGCGGCATGGCAATATATACATGTCCTTCATAGATTAAATCCGGCATGAATCTGTAAAAAAGCGTAAGCAGCAGATTTGAAATATGCGCACCATCAACATCGGCATCCGCCATAATGATTATTTTGTCGTATCTGAGCTTCGTAATATCGAAATCATTGCCGTAGCCTTCGGAGAAGCCACAGCCGAAAGCATTTATCATCGTCTTAATTTCTGCATTCGCAAGCACCTTGTCTATGCTTGCCTTCTCTACATTTAAAATTTTACCCCTTATCGGAAGAATTGCCTGAAACATACGGTTTCTGGCCATTTTCGCACTGCCTCCCGCGGAATCTCCCTCGACTATAAATATCTCGCATTTAGAGGCATCCCTCGATTCACAGTTTGCAAGCTTTCCGTTTGAATCAAAGGAAAATTTCTGCTTTGTCAGCATGTTTGTCTTGGCTTTTTCCTCTGTTTTTCTTATCTTTGCCGCCTTTTCGGCGCAACCGATTATCCCCTTAAGCGTCTCAAGATTTCTGTCAAAATATCTGACTATTTCATCGCCGGTAATCTTGGCAACCGCCTTTGCAGCGTCCTGGTTGTCAAGCTTTGTCTTGGTCTGTCCCTCAAATCGCGGCTCAGGGTGCTTTATGGATATAACCGCAGTCATGCCGTTTCTCACATCGGCTCCGGTAAAATTTATATCCTTTTCTTTAAGAATATTAAGCTCACGCGCATAGGTATTTATAACATTTGTAAATTGGGTCTTAAAGCCCGTAAGATGCGTGCCTCCCTCAGAATTATATATATTATTGCAGA
>JAJQGF010000025.1 GCA_021200695.1 Lachnospiraceae bacterium | reverse complement strand
CTCATAAATAAAGCTATAGGTGATGCTCTGTGTCACGCTCAGCCTTAGAGGCGGCACAATCTCCCCACCGGGTGAACGCACCGTCAGGTTAAACGTGTCGGGAACTGTTCCCCACATCTCCATATAAAAGCCTCTGCTGTTTTCACCGACTCTAATCTCTACATTTTCACTTTTGCCCGCGCCCCCCTGTCCTATTCCAAGCTCACCCTGATAGTGATGGGATGAATTTCCCTCGTTTCCGCCGCATACAACAACAGCACGGCTTCTTTTTGACGCGTTATAGCTTAAATATCTGGACAAGGGGGAATTACCTGCGTGGTCTCCCATATTTGTGCCGACACCGATGCAGATGATAACCGGACGATTAAATGTAAGCGCAAAGGACTCTGCGTATTCAACTGCCAGCATTATGTCATTTTCCTGATATGCAGGCACAGACTGCGGCACATGGTAGAAATCCCTCAAATATGGCTTTGCCTCCTTCAGCTTTACCACAACGATTTCAGCGTCAGGCGCCGCGCCTATATAACCATAACCGCTGTCCACTACACTTCCCGCAGCCACCGCCGCAATAGCGCTTCCGTGCCCATTTGTATCTCTTGAAGGGACAAGCTCGTACGGCGAAGCTGTTGCAAGAGCGCGGTTTATATCCTCTCTGCTGTATTCCGTTCCATACAGATACCCTTCAGGCGGTACACCCTCCTGAAGGGTCTGGTCCCATATAGCAAGTATTCTGGTGTCGCCATTTTCGTCCTGAAATACCCTGTCAGCAAAATTTATTCCCGTATCAATAATACATATGACCGTTCCTCTTCCTGTCAGGCTTAAGGGCGAACGCTGAACCTGAAGGATTCCGCTCTGATACAGATCCGTCGCATCAAACACCCCCGTCCCGCTCTGCAATGCGGAAATATCCATTAAACCATACAGATTGGGAATATTCTGGTAATTATAAAAGCTGTCCGTTATCTCTGGTATTCCTATACGATTAATATATATAATATTGTATATTCCGCTTACATCCAAGTAACACATGTCATACATATCCGTGCCTGTGTCACTTACCTCGTAATCGGTTATAAAATCAAGGTAATCATCAGACAATATCTTTTCTCTGCAATCCATTATACTGTCTTTTCTTATTTTTTTATATAATATGCAGCTTTTTCACATTTAAGCATCTTATTGCGTTCAGAACGGCAAGCACCATTACACCTACATCCGCAAATATTGCTATCCACATATTTGCTATGCCCACAGCGCCAAGCAGCAGGCATATTGCCTTTACAGCGAGAGCAAATATAATATTTTCATACACAATTCTCAGACATTTTCTTGAAATGCGCATTGCAAGAGCTATTTTCTCAGGAGAATCATCCATGAGCACGATATCCGCCGCCTCTATCGCCGCGTCTGAGCCAAGCGCACCCATTGCAATACCTATGTCAGCTCTTGAAAGCACCGGCGCATCATTGATTCCGTCCCCGACAAACGCAAGCTTATCAGAAGGCTTCTTCTCCTTCAAAAGCCTTTCCACCTGCTCAACCTTACCAGCGGGCAGAAGTTCGCTGTGCACCTCGTCAATTCCAAGTCTGTCTGCGGCTGCCTCGGCAACCTCCCTGCTGTCACCGGTAAGCATTACTGTCTTTTTTATGCCTGCTGCCTTCAGAGCCGCAATCGCATCACGTGACTGCTCCTTGTCTACATCAGATATAAGTATGAAGCCTGCATATTTATTATCCACAGCCACATGAATAACGGTGCCAATTCCTGTATCAGCCTGATAATTTATGTTCATTTTCCTCATCAGCCTGGCATTACCCGCTGCAACATTTGCACCCGATACTGCTGCAATCACACCAAAGCCGCCGGTTTCCTCAAAATTCCCGACCAAGCTTCTGTCGGGCTCGTCACCGTATGCCTCCTTCAGGCTTCTGCTTATCGGATGGTTTGAATAGCTCTCCGCATAGGCCGCGTAATACAGAAGCGTTCTTTCATCAAAGCCCTCCGCCGGATGTATCTCGGTTACCTCAAACACTCCCTTTGTAAGCGTTCCTGTCTTATCAAATACTATATATTTTGTCTGTGAAAGCGCTTCAAGGTAGTTAGAGCCCTTTACAAGTATACCGCATGACGATGCCGCGCCGATTCCTCCGAAAAAGCTTAAGGGAATTGAAATAACAAGTGCGCAGGGGCAGCTGATTACCAGAAACGTCAATGCCCTTATTACCCATATACTCCAATTTGACGGATTTCCCATCATAAGGCTTATAACCGGCGGCAGCACAGCCAATGCCAGAGCGCCATAGCATACGGCAGGTGTATAATACCTTGCAAACCTGCTTATAAAATTCTCTGAACGGGATTTCTTCATGCTTGAGTTTTCAACAAGGTCAAGAATTTTTGACACCGTTGATTCCCCAAATTCCCTTGTGGTGCGAATCTTCAAAAGTCCCGTCATATTGATGCAGCCGCTTATTACCTCCATTCCTTCCAAGGCCTCCCTTGGAATACTCTCTCCGGTCAATGCGCTGGTATTAAGCGTAGAGCTTCCCTCGACCACAATGCCATCTATCGGTATCTTTTCACCGGGCTGCACAACTATTACCGTACCCGGCTCCACATCATCGGGTTCCACCCGTTCAAGTCCCCCGTCCTCCTTTTCTATGTTTGCATAATCCGGACGTATATCCATAAGAGCAGTTATATTCCTGCGGCTCTTTCCGACCGCTACAGCCTGAAACAGCTCTCCTATCTGATAAAACAGCATAACAGCCACACCCTCAGTGTATTCGCCGAGTATAATCGCTCCGACTGTTGCCACCGCCATAAGGAAATTCTCGTCAAACAGTTCTCCGTGAAGGACTCCAAGCGCAGCCTTGCGGAGAATATCATACCCAATGACAATGTACGGAAGCATATAAAGTCCAAAGCGCAGGTATCCATCCATCGGCAGGAAATTCAATATTATCATAAGTACTGCCGCAATTATAATGCGGTACAGCATTTTTTTCTGTTTTTTGCTCATCCTGTTTTCTCCTACAGATAGATTTCGCAGTCATCCTCTACCTTTTTGCATACTTTTACTACCTTTGCCATGACTTCACCTTCATCTGTGCCGTCATCAAATTCAACCTTCATTTTCTGTGTCATAAAGCTTACGGTGGCTTCCTTCACTCCCTCCACCTTATTTGCGGCATCCTCCATTTTCTGTGCGCAATTAGCACAGTCTACTTCAATTTTATAAGTTTTTTTCATATTTTCCCCCATTTCTGCGCTGCCTTTTGCGTATATGAAGCCTGGGGCGCAGCGCAGCCGCAAGCTCTACAGTTAAATATTGCAAATTCTCTACATATGAACAATAGTTCATATGTTTATATTATCACATATTTATCGAATGTCAATACCTACTCGCATGTTCTTTCTCTTCACCTGTCTGCTGTATTTAATTTCACCCATTAGAATGTACGCTCACCAAGCACATAACAAATAAACGTCTGCAAAATTGTTTTTGCAGACGTTTAAAATATTGCTGTACCAGAACCGG
>JAJQGF010000040.1 GCA_021200695.1 Lachnospiraceae bacterium | reverse complement strand
AGCCAAATGAGTTCTATAATCCTAAAACAAAAAGATATGAATACCGGTATAAAGATAGTTTAGGAAGAACTCGTGTTGTCAGTTCTTATAGGTTAGAATCAACTGATGCTATACCAAAAGGTAAAAGGTCGGCGCAGAGTTTGCGAGAAAAGGAAAAGGAGGTTAATGCGCAGGTTGCAAACGGTATTGATAGTGAAGGTGCAAAAATGACTTTACTTGAACTGATGGATAGATATTTGCAATATCTATATAATAGGAAGAAACTGAGTGAAAATACCAAAAAAAGTTATCAGGTAACTGTTAATACTTTAAATGAATATCAGCTTGGACATATGGAAATAGGCAAAATCAGGCCAGAACATTGTGATGCATGGTTAACTGATATGAAGAAAAAATATCGTGGTTCATCAATTATGACACAAGTTAGTCCTATAAATCGTGCATTTGAATATGCAGTTGATTATGATTATATTGCAAAAAATCCATTTAGACGCATAGAAACGGATAAAAGCGACAGCAAACCAATGGAGGCACTTTCCATTGAGGATATGAATAGGTTTTTAGATTTTTGCTCAAAAGATGCTCATTGCGCCCATTGTTATGATATGCTATATATCTTATTTTGGACGGGATTAAGAGTATCAGAATTATGTGGATTAACTATTGACAACATTGACTTAGATAATAGGCTGATACACGTAGAGAAACAATTACAATGCATTAACCATACGCATATTGTATTAAAACTAAAAACATCAAATGCAACAAGATATATACCAATGACAGATGGTGTATATCGAAGTTTTTGTTCTGTACTTGAGAATAGATATCTGAAAGGTGATATTGAACCAATTTGCTACGATGAAAATGGTAATGCGTATGAAGGATTTGTTTTTCTTGCCACACGAAGTAAAAAAACAATTGTTCGTGGTCATGTAGAAGAGTATTTATGTAATTGTATAAAACGGTTTAATCAAGCAAATCCAGAACAACCTATCCGCAAATTTGAACCGCACATATGCCGACATACATTTGCAACCAATATGCAAGGACTTCCATTAAAAACTTTGCAATCAATTCTTGGTCATGGGAATATTACTACTACCATGAATCACTATGTAGATGCAAGACCGGCAACTCAACAATTATTAGAAATTAATGCGGTCGCAAACTCGGTGCTTAATTCGTAAGAATTTTCGCATACGAATTGCATACGAATTAAAATGTTGAATGAAAAATAATGAAATGGAACGAAATGGAGTAAAAGGTAAGCGGTTATATTCTTTGAAAATGGCTTAAAATCAATGAAAACTCGCTTATTTATGGAGTAAGGGATAATATGCTCGCAATTATAGACTATGATGCAGGAAATATAAAAAGTGTTGAGAAAGCTCTGATAATGCTTGGCGAGGAGGTTGTTCTCACAAGAGACAGGGATGTGCTACTGAATGCTGACGGCGTGATTTTGCCCGGTGTAGGAGCTTTCGGCGATGCCATGAACAAGCTTCATGCTTATGGGCTTGTGGAGGTAATAAGGAGTGTCGCAGAAAAAAATATTCCTTTTCTCGGAATATGTCTGGGACTTCAGTTAATGTTTGAGAGTAGTGAGGAAAGCCCGGGAGTTACCGGACTTAATCTTCTGAAGGGAAAAATCTTAAAAATTCCGCCAAAGCAGGGGCTTAAAATTCCGCATATCGGCTGGAATAATTTAAGCTTTCCGAACAAAGGAAGGCTGTTTGAAGGTGTGCAGGAGAATTCCTATGTATATTTTGTGCATTCTTATTATCTTAAGGCTGATGATGAAGATATTGTAAAGGCGACAACAGAATACGGTGTACGGATTCATGCGTCTGTTGAAAAGGGAAATTTGTTTGCATGTCAGTTCCATCCTGAGAAAAGCTCTGAGGTTGGACTTAAGATACTGCGGAATTTTGTGGAAATTACCAGAGAGAAATAGAATTTTGCAGCCTCATTTTGCGTAATTTTTTTGATGGAGGATTTATGCATACTAAGAGAATTATTCCATGTCTTGATGTAAAGGACGGGAGAGTGGTTAAGGGTGTTAATTTTGTAAATTTCAGGGATGCGGGAGACCCGTCGGAGGTTGCGGCAGCCTATGACAGAGCGGGCGCGGACGAGGTTGTTTTCCTTGATATAACTGCTTCTGCGGACAGCCGTGCCACACAGCTTGAGTGGGTAAGGCAGGTTGCCGGCAGAGTATTTATTCCATTTACCGTAGGCGGCGGAATCAGGACTGTAGATGATTTTAAGGCAATATTAAGAGAGGGCGCCGATAAGGTTGCGGTTAATTCCGCGGCTATAATGAATCCCAGACTTATCTCCGATGCGGCCGATAAATTCGGAAGTCAGTGCGTTGTGGTTGCGATTGATGCGAAAAGGCGACCTGACGGCAGCGGATGGAATATTTATAAGAACGGTGGACGTGTTGATATGGGAATGGATGCTGTTGAATGGGCGGTAAAAGCTGAAAGACTGGGTGCCGGTGAGATACTGCTGACAAGCATGGACGGCGACGGCACTAAGGAAGGCTATGATATTCCGCTTACAAGGGCGATAGCACAGTCGGTAAGCATTCCGGTAATTGCCTCCGGAGGAGCAGGAAGGCTTGAGCATTTTTATGAGGCTCTGCATGATGCAGGCGCGGAGGCAGTGCTTGCGGCATCGCTTTTCCATTATAAGGAATTGGAGATTCGACAGGTGAAGGAGTACCTTAACGGCAGAGGTATCAGCGTAAGACTTTAGGAGATTTTGTGATGGCAATGATAGATAATGACTAGCTTACAGTGCTTGGGGAAGAGTTCAAAAAGCCTTATTATAGGCAGTTGTACAGCTTTGTTGTGGACGAATACAGTAAAAACCAGGTATTTCCTCCTGCTGACGATATTTTTAACGCATTTCACCTGACACCGCTTGGTCGGGTAAAGGTTGTGATTATAGGTCAGGACCCGTATCATAATGTGGGACAGGCGCATGGGCTGTGTTTTTCGGTAAAGCCTGAGGTTGAGATACCACCCTCTCTGGAAAATATATATAAAGAGCTTAACAGCGATTTAGGCTGCTATATACCTAACAACGGTTATCTCGTAAAATGGGCAAAGCAGGGAGTGCTGATGCTTAACACTGTTCTCACCGTAAGGGCACATCAGGCAAATTCACATCACGGCAAGGGCTGGGAGGAATTTACAGATGCCGCGATAAGGGCGCTTAATGAGCAGGACAGGCCTATAGTTTTCATTTTGTGGGGCAAACCGGCACAGATGAAAAAAATCATGCTTAATAATCCCAATCACCTTATACTTGAGGCGCCGCATCCAAGCCCGCTGTCCGCATACAGGGGTTTTTTCGGAAGCAGACCCTTCAGCAGGACAAATGATTTTCTTGAGGAAAACGGAGAAGCTCCAATAGACTGGCAGATAGAAAATATTTAATACTTAATTGATAAAGGAGTAAATTAACATGGAAAAAAAAGCGTTTGTTACAAAAAAGCAGATTGAGGAGATTGTGCGTAAATATCCGACCCCTTTTCATA
>JAJQGF010000322.1 GCA_021200695.1 Lachnospiraceae bacterium | reverse complement strand
CCTTTAGATAAATATAACCTTCTTCATCAATTTCCGCCACATCGCCAGTTTGCAATACAAATCCATTCACATTTCCATCAGCAAGCTGCTTCCCCTCATAGGCATACCCCATGCATACACTTTTACTTTTAATAATCAATTCATTGGTTTCCTGGTCTAATGAAATATGCATATTTTCAAAAGCCTTTCCAATCGTTCCATACTTTATATGTTTATTTATAAAATTTGTTCCTGAAACAATACAGGTACATTCTGTCTGTCCATAGCCAATCCAAAATTTATCTCCCAGCTTCGAAACCATTTTTTCAAGCAACTCATTTGTAATTTTTGCTCCTCCTACCATAACCATATTTAAATATTTCTTTTTACTGTCATTCCAAAAATTTATCTTATCAAGCATTTGATAAGTGTACGGAACTGCCGCAAAATCAGTAACTTTCTCCTGCTCAAAAAATACCGAATACTGTTTGCTGAGAATCGAATGTTGAGAAAATAAAACTGCTGCACCACAATTCCAATGCCATAAGCAAAAGCACAAACCAAATGTATAATTTAAAGGCAAATTTGTAATTGCTTTACGTGTTGCATTAATTTCACAATGTTTACATGCATATTCTGCATTATTATACAAATTCTCATAACTCAACTTTACAAGCTTAGCGCTTCCTGTAGAACCACTTGTTGATAGCAACAATGCAACATCCGGATGAATTTTAATCCTCTTATCTGTCATTTTTAATATTACATGAGATTCTCTTTCCTTTACAACAATATATTCCTTTTTTGTATAAGGATGTTCTTTTTTGCACCATATATATTGCGGCATATACTTATCTGCCAACTTATCTAAAAACACCGGATTTATATCAGCGGATAACAAAAGCGGCACACGATTCGAAGATAAAACTTCATAAATCAATTCCGCTGTCTCCATAGCAAAATCACATAATATAAAACTTAAGCTTCTCTCCTCTAAAGTATCCTTTAACAGTTGTGCTCTTTGATAGAGTTCTTCATAGGTCAGACAATTACCTTTATCATCTTTCATTGCAATATAATCTGAATGTATGATTTCCGGACGAATCACCTGTTTATCCATGTATATCTTCCCTTCTTAAGGTATATATCCTTTATCTTTTAACTGCTTCATCATACTGCATGTTTCATAATATTCCTGAATATATTCCAACATATTTAGCTTTTTCCAGCCCCCGTAGGTATATAAATCCAGCTGTTCTTCCATCACATCCCACTCTAATCCTAAGCTATCCGCTGTTTCAGGATAAATAGGATGCTGCGAACATTGAAGCAGCGGTTCCTTGACAGAAAATGAATTTATCCTATAACCTAAGCGCTGTAAGATTTGATTTGTATATTCATACAAAATCTCGTTTTCCATGTGTGTCTCATTTCGAAACAAGCGTCTGTTCTTATAATGTTCTTTTAAGTAGTCAAGAATATGCAAATCACCTCGTTTTTCCTGAAGCCTCACCATTTTCCACTCTTTTTTTAAATATTCAGATAAAAAATCTTTCTGATATACCTTTCGTTCCTTAATTATTTCAATAGCCTGTTCTACTTTTCTATTTTTACGTATACATTCATTCAAAAAGCTATCCGGATAGGAAAACGGCATATACGGATATCCTTCTGCTATTACTGCATATGCATTCGCTGCATTATATATACGCTCTGTTTGAGGAAAATAACCTCCAAAAAAAATCGCAGATACTGCTATTTTCAGGACTCCATCATTTAAATTTGCTAATATCGCTTCATTCTTCCGAGCATGCTGCGGTTCCATTTCCACACCATAAAGATAAACAGAACAGTTTTTTACCAAAAATAATAACTGTTTTTGTTGATACGCATCCAACGGAAGGTAGTTTGCAAGATAGACAGCCTGATATTCTTCCCTAAATTCTGCCGTCTGATTCAGACAATCTTTGATACCTCGTAAATGGCAAAAACCGTATAATAACACGATTTTCTTTTTGTTTAAAAGGAACTCCGCTGTTTCATGATCGATAAAATCTGCAAAAGGCTCATAACCCAGAAGCATTAACTGCTCGCTTATCTGTTTATGCTGCTGCGAACAGATGATGATTGTCGCCTTCTTATCTCGCTTTGCTTCCGGTCGCTTCACATCCACATATGCGCCATCTTCCAATTTAAATGTTGACTCAGCAGAATTATTCGATAAACAAAATAATATATGCAATTGTTCTTTATATTTGATGTAAAGCTCTGTTGCAATTGCTCCACAGCCAAAAAAAATCACACCATTTGAGAACATTTGTTTTATCATTCCTTTCATATTAATGCCTGTATTTTATGATTCATTTTCCACTTTTCTGCTGGACATAGCTACGACATTCATCACATACCAAAATCTCAGCATCTCCGCGTTCCAACCCTTCAAAGATTTCTTTAATAGCCTGATTAAGGAGAGTGGCATTCTCAGGCATCGTAACATTATTCCGTTCAAAGATTGCTGTTACAACACTGCCCGGATATATCCCCGCAAAGTGAATTCCACGTGAGAGGTATTCATAGTGTAAGCTCTGCACCAGACCATGGATGGCATGCTTTGTCAGAGCATAAGCGGACATATAAGGTGCGGGGACGAAAGAACCCAAGGAACAGGTTGCAATCACGTTACCGCTGCCTTGCTTGAGCATAGTAGGAATTGCGCCACGCACTGTGGCGATAACGCCATAGACGTTAAGGTTTACAATATTCTCCCACTGCTGTTGAGTCATTTCTTCAAATGGGCACACAAAACCGTTGCCTGCATTGGGGAAGAGCCAATCAATACCACGAGACTCAGCAATAGCGGCTACATAGGCCTCAGCAGCATCTTTGTCGGAAAAATCCATGGTCTCAATATGCATTTTGTCGCCATAGCCAGCCAACTCATTCTTGAGCCGTGCAATCTTCTCCAGAGACCTCCCAGACATATACACCTCTGCACCCCGCTTAAGCAATTCCTTGGAAATGCCAAGACCTATACCATCAGTGGAACCTGTTACGATACAGATTTTATCTTTTACATCTAAACTCATATTAAAAATTACTCTTTCTTTTATTTTATTACATAATAATTTACAGAAGGAATCATCACACATTCTTCCTTCTTTTCATATTTCTGTACTGTGGTTTAATAGTAAACAGCTTCATGCTTACGTTATTTCCTGGTCAACGCATTTTTATTGTTCAATAATTGTAAAGCCTGTTTGTAACCATATTTTTCTAAACTTTCAAAAAAGCTTTCTGAAAGGTCTTCGCTGAATTTTTTAACGGGTGTGCTGTAACATTGATTTCCCCTTTTAACATTATTTAAATCCATTCTTCGGGTTACAGACCTGTCTGTAATTCTGTTAAATAATTGTATGCCCTTTCGTGTACGGCATATTATAGCGGAAGTGCCCAGATTGTCATCCAACTCAGTCCCATCCAAGCCCCAAAAATCCCCCAATGTTATATCTGCCACACTATTATTAGTCATAAATTAACATTTATAACAGCATGGTCTTATTCCTATATTATATTTCAAAAATAATTGAACATATGAATCTTCTAAACCTTCTTTCACATATTCATT
>JAJQGF010000266.1 GCA_021200695.1 Lachnospiraceae bacterium | reverse complement strand
TTGTCCGGCAACGCGTCCCCTTACACAGGAGATAAAATCGATGCGCAGGCTGCAGCTTGCCAAAAATAAAAAGAAGTGAGGAGGAGTAGAACGTGAGTGAGCTTCTTAAAGTATCATCAAATCCGCATATACGTTCTAAGGTAACTACAAGCCAGATTATGCTGGCGGTAATCATAGCGCTTATGCCTGCTGCAGGTTATGGAATATATAATTTTGGCATCAGGGCGCTGGCGGTTATTCTTGTAACCGTGGCAAGTACGGTGCTCACTGAATTTCTGTACGGACTGTTTAGAAAAAGGTCCACTATATCCGACCTCTCGGCAGTTGTGACAGGGCTTCTGCTTGCACTCAATATGCCGGTCGGCATTCCGCTTTGGATGCCTGCGCTTGGAGGTGTGTTTGCGATACTTGTTGTAAAGCTTTTGTTCGGAGGGCTGGGACAGAATTTTATGAATCCGGCGCTTGCCGCACGGTGCTTTCTTTTAATTTCATTTCCTGCATATATGACAGATTTTTCATGTGACGCATATACCGGCGCGACACCGCTTGCCGCGCTTAAGGCGGGGGAGAGTGTAAATGCGTATGATATGGTAATCGGACGCACCGCCGGAGTCATAGGTGAGACTTCTATGATAGCTATTGTTGCAGGCGCATGTATTCTCATTCTGCTTGGAGTGATTGATTTAAGGATTCCGGGCAGTTACATAGTGTCATTTGCGTTATTTGTCTGTATATTTGGAGGACATGGATTTGACCCGGGATACCTTTCCGCACAGCTTGCGGGTGGCGGTCTTATGCTTGGCGCCTTTTTTATGGCGACAGATTATGTGACCAGACCCATAACAGCTAAGGGACAATATATATATGGAATTTTTCTTGGAATATTGACAGGGATATTCAGAATATTCGGACCGGGTTCGGAGGGCGTTTCATATGCCATTATTATCGGAAATCTTATTGTACCCCTGATTGAGCGAGTGACAAAGCCCACCGCTTTTGGAATGGGAGGTAGAAGAAAATATGCAAAATAAAGGTGATGTAATGACAATGCTCAGGGAAGCGGGAATATTGTTTGCAATTACGCTTGCAGCAGGTTTGGCGCTTGGCTTTGTATATGAGCTGACGAAGGATACGATAGCACAGCAGGAGGCTCTTGCCCAGAGCGAGGCATGTAAGGCCGTTTTTGCCGATGCCGCCGAATTTAATGAAATTGACTACACTCTGAGCGAGGCTCTGAATGCTGAAAATAAGGAAAATGGTGTGGAAATCGGAATAATATATGAGGCATGTGATTCGACCGGAGCTGTTCTCGGATATGTGGTGGAGGCTGTATCGGGTGAGGGATACGGAGGAGACATCGGTCTTTATCTCGGCATTACAAGCGATGGAACTCTAAATGGTGTGTCAATATTGGAAATATCGGAAACAGTGGGGCTTGGAATGCAGGCTGAGGAGGTGCTTGTACCGCAGTTTAGCGGCAAGACAGTATCACAGTTTACATACACGAAGACAGGCAGCACACGTGATAATGAGATTGATGCCATAAGCGGAGCAACAATTACCACTGAGGCATTTGTAAATGCTGTAAACGGAGGGCTTATGGCCGCTGCCGAGTTGTCTGGGGGAGGTGCCGCAAATGAGTAAAGTCGGAGAAAGATTATACAATGGTCTTATAAAGGAAAACCCAACATTTGTACTTACTCTTGGAATGTGCCCTACACTCGCAGTCACAACCAAAGCAGTAAACGGCCTTGGAATGGGGCTGACTACTGCCGCAGTGCTGGCAATGAGCAATCTTATCATTTCACTTCTTAGAAAGGTTATTCCGGGCAGGGTCAGAATTCCGGCATTTATAGTTATTATAGCTTCGTTTGTGACGGTAATACAGCTTCTTTTGCAGGCTTATCTTCCTTCTCTTAATGATGCGCTTGGGGTTTACATACCTTTGATAGTAGTAAACTGTATTATTCTTGGAAGGGCAGAGAGCTACGCGTATTTAAACCCGCCCGTTTCGTCGCTTTTTGACGGCATTGGCATGGGGTTGGGATTTACGGCTGCGTTAACCTGCATCGGTGCCGTAAGAGAGCTTATCAGCGCGGGTACGGTTTTTGATATAAATGTACTTCCGGAAAGCTATGTGCCGATAAGGATATTTGGTCTTGCACCGGGGGCTTTCTTCGTGCTTGCCGCATTGACTGCACTGCAGAATTATGCAAAGAATAAGGCAAAGCAGAGGGGCAGGAATGTCAGCGTGTTTATGTCAGGATGCAGCGAGGATTGCATGAACTGTTCAGAAACAGGATGCTCTAAGAGCTTCTATGACTCTGAGGCTGGGTCACGGAATCAGCAGTGACAAGGGTTTTCGCCGTCTGTGCGGCAGAATGGAGAGATAAATGGAAAATATAAGGGATATGCTGCTTTTGTTGGTGGGTTCCTCGCTGGTGAGCAATGTTGTGCTTAGCCAATTTCTTGGGTTATGTCCGTTTCTGGGTGTGTCAAAGAAGATAAAAACTGCATCGGGAATGGGAGCTGCGGTAATATTTGTAATAACGCTTGCAAGCGGTGTTGCCGGGCTGATATATAAATTTATACTTCAACCGTTAAATATCGAGTATTTACAGACAATAGTGTTTATTCTTGTGATTGCTGCTCTTGTACAGTTCGTGGAAATGTTTCTGCGTAAGGCCATGCCGTCTCTTTATGAGGCGCTGGGAGTATATCTTCCGCTTATAACTACCAACTGTGCGGTTCTTGGTGTGGCAATCACAAATGTACAGAAGGAATATGGAATTTTGACGGGAATTGTAAACGGATTTGCAACGGCGCTTGGGTTTATGATAGCAATAGTAATTCTTGCCGGTATTCGTGAAAAAACAGCATACAACGATGTACCTGAATCCTTTAAGGGGATGCCTATTGTACTGCTTACAGCGGGTCTTATGGCAATCGCTTTTTGCGGATTTTCAGGGCTTTTGTAGAAAGGCAGGGTAAAGACTATGAGTATAACGGGAATTGTGACCGCTATGGTAATTGTTGGTATAGTTGGTATATTTGTGGGACTTTTCCTTGGAGCTGCCGGAATTAAGTTCAAGGTGGAGGTTGATGAAAAGGAAGAGGCGGTTCTTGCGGCGCTTCCAGGAAATAACTGCGGAGGCTGTGGGTATGCCGGCTGCTCGAATCTTGCTGCCGCTATAGCAAAGGGAGAGGCGCCTGCGACTGCCTGTCCTGTCGGCGGAGAGCCTGGAGGAAGAAAAATTGCAGGAATTATGGGTGTAAGTGCAGAAAGCAGTGAGAGACAGGTGGCTTATGTACATTGCAGGGGTGACTGTGAGAAGGCGGTCAGCGATTATGAGTATCATGGCTTAAAGGACTGCCGTATGATGAGCTTTGTGCCTAATGGAGGACCGAAGTCATGTAACAGCGGATGTCTCGGTTACGGCTCATGTGTGAAGGTATGTCCGTTTGATGCCATATCGATAGTCAACGGCATTGCGGTGGTTGACAGGGAAAAATGTAAGGCATGCTTAAAGTGTGTTTATTTTTGCCCTAAGCATATTATTTCGCTCATTCATTATAATGAAAATCATGTATCTGCATTCAGCTCCACCG
>JAJQGF010000065.1 GCA_021200695.1 Lachnospiraceae bacterium | reverse complement strand
TGTTTACTGTATGCATATAAGATGATTTACCAGACATGCATCGTCAGGAGTAGAGCATAAGGGTACATTTTTGGGTGTAATAGAAAAAATCCCTTATCTTAAGGCATCCGGAATTACTACGGTTGAGCTTCAGCCGGCTTATGAATTTCTGGAAATGCCGAATCAGGAGGAGAGAAGAAGCGCCTTCCACACAGATATGGTGGTGTCTGACGAGGAGCTGGATATGTATTGTCCCAGGAAGCTTAATTATTGGGGATATAAGCAGGGATATTACTATGCGCCGAAGTCGGCATATGCCTATGGTGATGATGCCTCCGTCGAATTTAAGGAAATGGTTAAGGCATTTCATGCCGCAGGCATGGAGGTGGTGATGCAGTTTTATTTCCCGAAAGAGACGGAACGGCATGAAATTGCTGAAATCCTCCGCTTCTGGCTTTTAACGTATCATATAGACGGCTTTCACCTGATGGGTGAAGGCATACCGACTGCGGAGATTGCAAGAGACAGCGCACTGACCGATACAAAGCTTTGGTATTATTCCTTTGACACGGATAATATTTATAGACCGGGGGAAGTACCTGCGTACCGTAATCTTGCGGAGTACAGGGACGGATATTATTATGATATGCGCAGATTTCTCAAGGGAGATGAAAATATGCTCACAAATGTCCTGGGTCATATGAGATATAATCCCTTAAAATGCGGTGTTATTAATTATTTTACAAATTATTACGGATTTACGATGATGGACATGGTTTCCTATGACCGCAAGCATAATGATGAAAATGGTGAGGACAACCGTGACGGAAGCGATATGAATTGCAGCTGGAACTGCGGCGAAGAGGGAAAGAGCCGCAGGAAGCGTGTTGTGAAGCTGCGCAGAAGGCAGATAAAGAATGCGATGTGCATGCTGCTTTTCAGTCAGGGTACTCCGCTTATTTTTATGGGTGATGAATTTGGCAACTCCCAGAATGGCAACAATAATCCGTATTGTCAGGATAATGCGATAACATGGCTTGATTGGAGAGGATTAGACGCTAATCGGGATTTATATGATTTTTGGACAACTCTTATCAGAGTCAGGAGAGAGCATCCTGTTCTTCATATGGATAAGGCATTTGTAATGATGGATTCCATTTCGTGCGGATACCCTGATTTGTCATATCACGGACAGAATGCATGGAGAGCCCAGCTTGAGGGCTACAACAGGCATGTGGGAATAATGTACTGCGGGAAATATGCCAGAAGGGAGGACGGCGGCGAGGATTCCATAATTTATCTTGCAATGAATATGTATTGGATGCCCGAAAGGCTTGCGCTGCCGAAGCTGCCTAAGGGTATGAGGTGGAAACAGATATTGGATACGGCGGAGGAAAAAGGGGACGGCGTGTTAATGAAGGCTGAAGAGCACGATATTCGGCAGACGGAGGAGACAGAGTGTACTCTTCCTGAGCGTTCAATAGCGCTCCTTGTAGCGGTAAACGGTGATGAGGCTGACGGAGGCGCTGTTAATGGAAAGTTAAACAGGCATACGAAGGAAATTGGAAAAAAACGCAATGGAACGGCATAAGCAGAATGGGTAACGCATGGAAACATTTTAAGACAATAACATACCACAAATATTTGGTGGCGCGGGGCTGCTTTAAGGTAGGTCTGTACAGACAGGGACTGCTTCACGACATGTCAAAATACAGTCCGACGGAGTTTATGGTCGGAGTAAGATATTATCAGGGGGACAGAAGCCCTAATAATGCTGAACGTGAAGATATAGGCTATTCCTCTGCATGGCTTCATCATAAGGGACGAAACAGGCATCATTACGAATATTGGATAGATTACAGCATCCATGATATTCCGGGAGGGGTAGCTCCGGTTCCCATGCCCGACAAATATATTGCGGAGATGATTATGGACAGAATTGCAGCCAGCAAGGTATACAGGGGCAGCGAATACACAGATGCAGACCCGCTTGCCTATTATCTCAGGGGCGCGGAAATAAGCCTGATACATGACGA
The DNA here is from genome assembly GCA_021200695.1 of Lachnospiraceae bacterium. Taxonomy (GTDB): domain Bacteria; phylum Bacillota; class Clostridia; order Lachnospirales; family Lachnospiraceae; genus Acetatifactor. The sequence continues at coordinate 1,601 of JAJQGF010000065.1, read as the reverse complement.
TACAAAGAAAAAGCTGGAGCGTATGCTTACCATGCTTGCCCAAAAGGGCGAAAAAGAGACCTTTGAGTGTATAAAAAGGGAGCTGGTAAAGGACAGGAGCCGACAGGAGACATGCAAATTTTGATTTGTATTGCATATGATAACAGTAAATATAAACAGAGGTCAACAAAATATGAATTGTTGCTGGATATTTATACTGTTGTTATTGTGTAACGGAGGCTGCGGTTCAAATTCTAACGGATGCTCATGCGGAAGCTTAAATGGAAACATTGAAGACTCCTCCGACAATTCGGTTCGCGGACGGAATGAGGAAAAAGGCCGGGACAGAGACTGCGGCTGTAATTCCGGGGCAATGCCCAGCGCATGGAGCAGAGGTAATGACTGCGGCTGTGACAACGGCGACAGCAGAGGCTCTTCAAGGCAGGATTTTCCGGGAATTGGAAGAGGAGACAGCTGCGGCTGTGATAATAATTCCTGTCAGAGTTAAATATTTTTATTTGGATAAGGGTCCGGTTCGATTGATTTTGAGCCGGACCCTTAAAAAACTATTTAAAAACAGCCGCGATTGTGTTATATTTATTTATGACTTTTATCGCGGAGGTGCTGAAATATGGCAAAAGATAAGTATGTAGCATATGTTTCCACATATACTCAGGGAGACAGTCATGGTATCAAGATATATGATGTTGATATGGAAAATGGCAGATTTCTTGAGAAGGATAAGGTTGAGATAAGCAATTCATCTTATGTGACTATTTCACATAATGGAAAATACCTCTACTCCATAACGGATTTTGGCGTTGAGGCATATAAGATACAAAAGGACGGCGGATTGGAGCTTATAAATTTTGCGCCTATAAACGGTATGCGCGGATGCTACCTGTCAACCGATTTCACTGACAGGTTCCTGTTTGTAGCGGGATACCATGATGGAAAGCTTACGGTGCTGAGTCTGGATGAGGATGGTTCAATAGACGGAATTACTGATGAAATTTTCCACAAGGGGCTTGGAAGTGTTGCAGAGCGCAATTTCAGACCTCACATAAACTGCGCCAGAATGACCCATGACAATAAGTATCTGCTTGTAGCTGACCAGGGCATGGACCATGTAAACGTGTACAGCTTTGACGCTGAAAATGGAAAGGTCAAGCTTGCGGATATTATCAGGAGTGAGATTGAGTCTGCGCCCAGACATATTAAGATTTCGGAGGATGGACGTTTCATATATATTTTGCATGAGCTCAAGTGCTATATTGATGTCTATTCATACGAGGACAGAGAGGGCGTTCCTTATTTTGACCGGATACAGAGCGAGCAGGTGATAAAGCTTGAGCGCGGAAGCAATAATTCTGCCAGCGCACTGAGCTTTTCCCAGGATTATAATTATTTGTTAAGCTCTATATCAGGAGATAATTCTGTTGTGATTTATAATGTAAATAAGACTGACGGAACCCTTGCAAAGAACCTGCTTCTGCCTATCAGCGGAGAGTACCCTAAGGATGCTGAGCTCTTTCCCGGCAATAAATATCTGGTTTCGCTGAACCATGAGTCAAATAATATGACATTTTTCAAGGTAGACCTTGAGAACAATACTCTGGTAA
>JAJQGF010000147.1 GCA_021200695.1 Lachnospiraceae bacterium | reverse complement strand
GCATAATATATATTCCCTTCTTTTTTAATAATCATACATTAATAATTTTACATGGTCAATCGGCTTTGGAGGTTATATGCGCTCTGCCTTCTTTTCTTTTTTGACAGAGTACATGCGTTCATCTGCCAGATTGATATAATCGTTGAGGCTTTTCATATTCTTCTCCGTAGTAACTGCGTAACCTATACTTGCCTCAATCGGAAACGCGGTATTCAGAAGCTTTTTCTGCTTTTTAATCTGCGTTGTAATTTCTTTTACAAGCGTCTCCGCCCTTTTCTCAGTATAATTCGGAACCAAAACGACAAATTCGTCCCCGCCGTACCGCATCGCGACCGCCTCCTCTGGAGAGCACCTCTGCAATGTGCCTGCAATAGCCTTAATTGCAATATTTCCCATGTCATGCCCAAAGGTATCGTTAATATACTTGAGTCTGTCCAGGTCGATAAAAAGAATCAGCAGCGGTTTTCCTTCATCCATGCATTTTTCAAACAGCGGAACGGCAAGCCTGCTGTATGCCATGCGGTTGTACAATCCCGTCAGCGAATCGCGAATATAAAGAAGCGACAATTCCTCATTCATCCTTTTTAAGATTACGCGATGATACATGTTTTCCATTGTTTCCTGAAATGTGTTTAGAACCTCAAACAGCATCTGGCTATCCATCAGATAATCGCAGTTTTTCATCACAATGTATCCTACTTCCCTGTCACGGAAATGCAGCGGCGAAAACAGAAACAGATGTCCGCCTTCCTTCTCCTCTGCTCCTGGTATCAGTCTGCCTGCCTTCAGACTGAGATCCTCCCTGCCGACATGGTCTCTCACATCTGAGAGAAGAACCGTCATGTCGTCCGGATATCCATTGACCCGATATTGCGTTTCGTTCTCCATCTCAACCGATGAATAATCGCCGCATGACGCAATTTCCTCATTGACAAGGATATAAAGCGCGTCATACTGCAGCGTTGTCAGATTTTTCGGGATACATGCCGCCATCCTGGCAAAACTTTCGCAGTTGAGCATTTCCCGCTTTAACATCAGAATCTCATTCTGCATTTTATTTTCATCGTCCTCAGAGAAAATCCGTTCCACGACATACCTGCCTCTGCTGCGCGGTTCCTTTGAAATGCAGCCGCAGCTATCCTGAAAAATGCAGTTTACCTTTGAGTAGACCCTGCGTTTTTTATTGCCGCCTTCCCAGATGTCATGCAAAAGCCCCATCGCGCGGTACGAAATATCCTCCCGCACAAATCCTGCGGTTGTGATTCTTGGCTCGTAAAAAGAGGCCTTATCGAAATTATCATATCCGGTTACCAGGAAATCCTGCGGCACCTTATATCCGAAGTCCTCCGCCCTGTGGCATATTCCAATCGCAATATTATCATTTGCACAGACAAATGCCTGCGGCACCTTCCCTCTTGATTGAAACTCGTCAAATGCCAGAATGCCTGTCTCTATCTCAAAATTCCGAAAGAAAACACGTTCCTCACTGTATGGAATCCCGCAGGACTTCAACACATCCTTATATGCCTGAAAGCGCTCGAGGTTCTCCGCATTGTCCAAAGGTCCTCCGACAAAATTCAGCACACGGCAGTCATGCACATCAATTAAATGCCTGACAATACGGCTCATCGCTGAATGGTTATCCGTTCCCGAAAAAAAACAACCGTCAAATTCCTCAAGCAAAGAAACCGTCGGCACTCCGGATTCCCTTGCTTTGCGGATAATCTGTTCCTTAACCTCCGGATTCGTCACATTTGTAAGCTCAAGAATAATCCCGTCAAAATCAGCAAAATTCGGAAGCCTGACAATATTATACTCGCCGATATTGTATTTCTCGTCCATGCTGTAGTCTCCAAAGCTATGGAATACATACAAATTCACATCCGAATTATTCTCTTTTATATACTGCCGGCAGCCGCCCATCCAGGCATAATTGACAAACTTTCTCCATCCGTCTGCTATAATCGCAACCTTCTTCATCTTTATCTCCTGCAATACGTGAATATATACCTATTATAATATAAACGCATTTAACTTACCATATTTTTTATTGCTGCTTTATCGCTTTATCGCTGCAATAAAATAATGACTAAAAATTTACAAAAGAATTTTTAAAAGGAATAAAATTATGGTCAAAATGTAAAATTTAACCTGATTTAACAAATATTTTATATTTACATCTTGAATTATTGTGGGGAATTATGTAAAATATCATTGCTGACAAAATTTTAACAATCGGAGGCTGTTTAAAATCGGCAATTCCGGTAAACATTACAAAGTAATGGTCAAAAAAAATAAATTAATTTTAATTTTAGGAGGAAATCTAAAATGGCAGTAAGAGTAGCAATTAATGGTTTCGGCCGTATTGGTCGTCTGGCTTTCAGACAGATGTTCGGCGCAGAAGGTTATGAGGTAGTAGCTATTAACGATTTGACAAGCCCTAAGATGCTTGCACATCTGTTAAAGTATGATTCTTCACAGGGCAAGTATGAGTATGCCGAGCAGGTAAGCGCAGGCGAGGATTCCATCACTGTATGCGGCAAAGAGATTAAGATTTATGCATTTCCTGATGCAAACAACTGTCCCTGGGGTGAGTTAAAGGTGGATGTTGTTCTTGAGTGCTCAGGCTTCTATACCAGCAAAGAAAAGGCTCAGGCTCATATCAATGCAGGCGCCCGCAAGGTTGTTATCTCAGCGCCCGCAGGAAATGACCTTCCAACTATCGTTTACAATACCAACCATCAGACGCTTAAGGCTTCAGATACGATTATTTCCGCAGCATCCTGCACTACCAACTGCCTTGCACCTATGGCAGACGCTCTCAATAAGTATGCGCCTATTCAGTCAGGCATCATGGTTACAATCCATGCATATACCGGAGACCAGATGACTCTTGACGGACCTCAGAGAAAGGGCGACCTTAGAAGAAGCCGTGCAGCAGCAGTAAATATTGTTCCTAACTCAACAGGCGCAGCAAAGGCAATCGGCCTTGTTATCCCTGAATTAAACGGAAAGCTTATCGGCTCAGCACAGCGTGTTCCTACCCCTACAGGTTCAACCACAATCCTTACCGCTGTAGTTAATAAGGCTGACGTTACAAAGGAAGCCATCAATGCGGCTATGAAGGCAGCGGCCAACGAGTCCTTTGGCTACAATGAGGATGAGATTGTATCATCTGATATAGTTGGAATGAGATATGGCTCACTGTTTGATGCTACCCAGACAATGGTTGCAAAGATTTCGGACGACCAATATGAGGTTCAGGTGGTTTCATGGTATGACAATGAGAACAGCTACACCTCACAGATGGTTCGCACAATCAAATACTTCAGCGAGCTTGCATAACAGAATAACAGACCTATAAAGGGTCCGGTCGTAGTGGACCGGACCCTTATTTTATAAAAAGGAGAATATCAAAATGGGATTAAACAAGAAATCCGTTGATGACATCAACGCAAAGGGTAAGAGAGTGCTTGTCAGATGTGACTTTAATGTTCCCTTAAAGAACGGCGAGATTACAGATGAGACACGTATTACGGAAGCTCTTCCTACTATTCAGAAATTAATTGATGACGGAGGAAGGGTTATTCTCTGTTCACATCTTGGCAAGGTTAAAAACG
>JAJQGF010000313.1 GCA_021200695.1 Lachnospiraceae bacterium | reverse complement strand
ATATTGTATTCATCGAGTCCCTGGCTCTCTATCCATGCAACTGCCGTCTCACCCTCTGCAGGCATATCGGAAACAACTGCCGCTTCATACAGGCTCTCGTCAGCGTCAATCAGACGGTCAAACAAAATTACTGATACGCCCATTTCCTGTGCATCCTGAAGTACAGTGTCCCAGCCGGTAGTATCTGCAGCAGAAATCAGAAGATAATCAACCTCATCCTGAATGAACTGCTGGGCTGCATTAATCTGCTCTTCGTTTTCAAGGCTGTAGAAGAAGGAGGCGTCAAACCCATTCTCCTCACAGAACTTCTCCTTCATATCCCTGTCGTTAGCAGTACGATAACCGGACTCGTTCGGGTCGTTATTAATAATACCTACTTTAATCAGCTCGCCATCAGATGCCGCCACATTACCCGCGTCTGCTGCACTAGAGCTTGCCTCTCCGCCTGTTTGTGAAGCGGAGCCGCAGCCTGTCATCATAGCTGCAGCCATAGCTGCACATACCAATATGCTTACAATTTTTCTTTTCATTGTAAAAACCTCCCTATGTATTTTATTGTGCCGTTCTTTACGACCACACTAATATAATACATTTATTTTTACAATTAAAAAACCGAATTTCTTATGAGTTTTGTACGATTATTTACTAATTTTTGAACAAACCATGAACAAAGTTTGTTTTTTTACGAAATTTATTTCAAATTTTTACGGCCGGCATTACAACGCGGATTTCCGTGCCCTTTCCATACTCGCTGGACAGTGTAAGCCCATATTCCTCTCCGCAGTTCAGGCGGATTCTCTGAGCCACATTAAACAGACCAAAGCCTGCGTCCGAATCCTGCTCCTTTCCATCTCCGTCCGCCAGACAGCGTACACGCTGAAGCGTCTCCGTCTTCATTCCTATGCCATTATCCCTGACATAAAAAATAAGAGAGCCATTCTCCTCCATACCAGTCACCCATATCCGTCCCATACCGCGCCTGTTTTTAATTCCATGATACAAAGCATTTTCCACAAGCGGCTGGAGCGTCAGCTTCAAAACCTTATACTGATAAAGCTCCTCCGGAATACAAATCTCATACTCAAGAATATCCCGATAGCGAAACTGCTGTATTTTCAGATAGCTCTCTATATGCATCTTTTCTTCCCGGACAGAGATATAGTCCTTTCCTTTGCTCAATGTCGTCCGGAAAAAATCGGACAGCGCCGAGACCATCATGACTACCTGCTCGTCCTGACCCGACTCCGCAAGCCAGATAATCGCATCAAGCGTATTATACAGAAAGTGTGGGTTAATCTGCGCCTGAAGCAGCTTCAACTCCATAGCCCGCAGATTGAGCTGCTCAACACGGATATCCTCCACCAGATTGTCAATATGCTCGACCATCCTGTTAAAGCTTGAGTTCAGTGCCACAAGCTCATTGTCACTTCCCTCCTGCAGACGAACCTCAAAATCTCCCTGTCCGACCTGCTTTGTCACATCACAAAGATTACGGATTGGTTCAGTGATGCTTCTGATAATTCTCCGGTTGATTATTATCGCGCCAATGCATATCACTATAAAGAGCACAACGCTCATACGGATTGCCTGCACTACATCTGAACGAATTCCTTCCCGCAGACTTTCAAGGTTCGTCGCCTCATAGTATATGTATTCCTGAATCTGCTCCTGGATTAAATCCGTCAGAATTCGCACGTTTAAGTCCAGGGCTTCCATATTTTTGTCATAAGCTCCGCTTACACCCACATCCGCCTCAATATCCTCTATCCTGTCCTCAAGCGTATCAAGGCTCTTAATAATGCGCTGCAGCTGGCTCATTGCATTATCATCATCTGTCATCTCACAGAGCTTATTAAAAACATCCCTTGCCTCGTCAATCATAGTATGGGGAAGGGATGTGTCCACCAGTTCCTCCGCTCTCTCGGAATTGGCCACAACGATATACATAACATAATCAATATCCTCCTTAAAATCGATATTGTAAGCATTAGCCATCGTTATGTTCTCTACTATTTCATCATAGCGCTCAGAAAAGCGGTTGATTAACACAATAAGGTAAATGACCAGGACTCCCAACGGAACCAGACATACAAGCAAAAGGATATTCAGACGTTTTTGAATGGCGCTTCCCTTTTTCCGCATTTGCTTTCCCCCTATACCCTTGAACGGAACTCTCTCGGAGTGCATTCCTGCGTTTTCTTAAACAGATAGCTGAAATAATGCGAATCCTTATAGCCAACCGCGCTGCCAATCTCCGCGGTTTTCATTGATGTACTGCGCAGCAGCTCCTTAGCCTTCTCCATACGTACATATGTCAGAAATTCTATAAAGGTCTGTCCCATTTCCTGGCTGAAAATTGTGCTGAAATGATTTGGGCTCAGATTCACGCTGGCCGCTACGGTATTAAGGGAAATATTCTCATTATAATAGTTTTGCTCGATATATGTTCTTGCTTCTTTTAAAAGTGACACGTATTTTTTCCTGGAAACAGTCTCGCGCAGCTCAATAGCCATATCAATCAGATTTATAAGAAATTCTCTGGTTCGCGTCGTTGTAAGAATCACAGACATTATCTCCTGCAAATCGCCAAACCGTTCAGTGACCAAATCTGAAGCGTAGCCTAACTGCTCCAGCATGGAAACCACCGCAAAATAGATATCCATTGTCACATACTGTCGAAACAGAAGCGATTGGACATTCCATTCTCCAAGGCTCTCGAAATATTTATCCAGAAAAAGCGTAATCTCACTTTTTACACCGGTTTTAAGAAAGCTTTCAACCACCCTGCGGTCAATATTTTTCACATTTAAACTGCTCAACGACACCTCTCCGTCATTGACTGAATACACAGGATGCTCATCATCTCTAACTATCTGGTTGCGCTCTGCCAGATACCGGTAGGCAAACGCGCGGCATGCCGACTCATAACATTGGCTCATCTCACTAAGTCTGCATACCGGGCGGCCTACTCCGCCAAAATACTGCAGCTCGTCTCCGGCCTCTCTGACCATTGCCTGAAGCCAGTCCAGAAACACTGCCTCCGTTTCCTCAAGCGTCATGGCGCCGGTTTCCTTCAGGATAAATGCCCAGCCCTCCATGCCCAAATCTACTGTCAGGACTTCCTCCATTTTCTCCGTCATTTCCTCAATCTGCTGCGCCAATACATTCTGCTTTTCAGAATATCCTCCCGCTGTCTCCCCGCCGAAAAAAATTCTGAAAAGAACAATATTATATCGATTAGCCGCTAATGCCATCCCGATTTCTTTTCCCTCATTCAAAAGAGCCGATACCGTTTTCTCCCCCGATACCAGACTGCGGAAAAGGCGTTGTCTCGCTAATTGGGTGTTCTCCTCCCTGTCTCTCTCAAATTTGTGAAGGAGCTCTCTCTGAAGCCTTTCCTCCTCCACAATAGCTCCAACCTTTTTCACTGCCGCTAAAAGCTGCGAGCCCGAGACCGGCTTCAGCAAATAACCTGCGATTCCGATATTGATGGCCTCTCTGGCATACTCAAATTCCTCGTATCCGCTCAATATCAGAATCTTTATCATTGGCATTTCTTCTTTAACCAGACGGCTCAGCTCCAGCCCGTCCATAAATGGCATCTTAATGTCAGTAATCAGAATATCCGGCCTGGTCTTCTGAATCAGCGGATATGCCACTTCTCCAT
>JAJQGF010000057.1 GCA_021200695.1 Lachnospiraceae bacterium | reverse complement strand
ATAGAACATAATAGCTTTATTTTTGACCGGATGGTGCTGTATGGATTCTATTTCTATTCGCGGTGGTGTAGCCCTTCAGGGGGTTGTCCGCATTCAAGGCTCAAAAAATGCCGCGCTTCCCGTACTTGCGGCTACACTTCTCACAGAAGGTATTTCACACATCGCAAACTGCCCGCGGATAGTGGATGTGTATAATATGATAAGCCTGCTTGAGAGCCTCGGGTGTGAAGCAAGATTTGTGGCGGACGGACTGAGCATAAATCCGTGCAGCATACGCTGCGGAGCGATGCCTTCCGATGCAGTAACGGGTATGCGCTCATCGCTCTGTCTTCTGGGCGCGCTGCTGGGAAGCTGTGGGGAGGTTGTTATGGAGCATCCGGGCGGATGCGTTATAGGACAGCGCCCTATCAATCTGCACCTTGATGCTCTTAAGAGCATGGGGGTAGATTTTGAGGAGAAGGATGGCAGGCTTGTAGGGAGAACAGACAGGCTCAGGGGCGCGGATATTAATCTCGCGATAGCAAGTGTCGGTGCAACAGAAAATATAATACTTGCGGCTGTTGCGGCGCAGGGCCGCACCATGATAATGAATGCGGCAAGAGAGCCGGAGATAGAGGCGCTTTGCGATTATCTCAGGCGCTGCGGCGCTGACATAGAGGGCGACGGTACCTCGCGTATAATAATACATGGGGGCTGCAGGCTTTCAGGAGCAGATTATTCCATACCTGCCGACCGGATTGTGGCGGGAACCTATCTGTTTGCATGTATTGCAACAGGGGGAAATGTGTTTCTTAAGGATGCTCCCTGTGGCCAGATGAGGGCTGTGCTTTTGCTTGCAGAGAGAATGGGAAGCCATATTGATTTAAGTGACAGCGGAATATATGTACAGTCACGTTTAAGACCTGTTATTCCAAGCTCCCTGACAACTGCGCCTTATCCGGGATTTCCAACTGATTTACAGTCTGCGGCTCTTGCCGCAATGCTGAGGGGAGACGGAAGCTGTATAATAGAAGAAAATATTTTTGAAAACCGCTTCAGGGTGGTAGAGCCCTTCAGACAAATGGGGGCAGATATTGAGTTCCTGAGCAGTACCAGCGTAAAGGTCAGGGGCGTCCCTGAGCTTGAAGCCGCAGATGTGAGCGCATGTGAGCTGAGGGGAGGTGCGGCGCTTATAATCGGAGGACTTCAGGCACATGGAGAGAGCAGGATAAGCGGCTGTTCTTATATTTACAGAGGGTATGAGAATATCTGCAGAGACTTAAGAGAATTAGGAGCGCGCATTACAATCGTATAGGTTGAAAATATAAATGTATCGTAGAAAAAAGAGCTTTATAATCAAATTATTTATTTTTCTGATGCTGATGCTGCTGTCTGCGGGTGTGGTATATTATCTGCTTGAGGCCTATCGGGTTGAGAATGTTTATGTTGAAGGAAATGTCCACTATACGCAGGAGGAGATAGAGGGCTTTGTGATGTCGGGCAGGCTTGGGGATAATTCGCTGTATCTTTCGCTTAAGTATAAAAATAAGGACATAACCGACATTCCGTTTGTGGATGTAATGAATGTAGATATACTTTCACCGGATACCATAAAAATAACGGTGTATGAGAAGGCACTTGCGGGATATGTTGCATATATGGACAGCTATATGTATTTTGACAAGGACGGATATGTGGTGGAATGCTCTGACGTAAAGACAGTGGGGGTGCCGCAGATTACGGGACTGTCGTTTGAACAGGTCGTTCTCGGCGAGCAGCTTATAACTGATGATACGGAAATATTCAACAGAATTTTAAATATCACAAAGCTTCTGAATAAATATGAGATTGTCTCGGACAAGATATATTTTCATTCAAACGGCGAGCTTACGATTTATTTTGGCTCCGTAAAGGTAAATCTTGGTGATGATGACAAGACGCTGGAGGACAAGATTATGCTGCTTCCCGTGTTTATTCCCGACCTGGAGGGTAAAAGCGGAACGCTTCAGATGGAGAATTATGATGAAAACGGAGGCAAGTATACCTTTAAGCCGGATTGAGATATTTTTGCAAGGTATTTTTTTAAAAATATGTTGATTAATTTTTAAAATGATTATATGATAGACTATATGGAGTTTAAAAGGGAGAGTATGCTGTTGCTTTCCGGAAAAAGGAGGAACAACCCTTGCTGGAGATTAAGACAAACGATGCTGAATCTGCTGCCAAGATTATTGTTGTCGGTGTTGGCGGTGCAGGTAATAATGCTGTAAATAGAATGGTAGAGGAACAGATAGACGGGGTGGAATTTATCGGAGTGAATACCGATAAGCAGGCGCTGCAGCTGTGCAGGGCGCCTAAGCTTTTACAGATTGGAGAGAAGCTTACCAAGGGTCTCGGTGCCGGCGCAAAGCCTGAGATTGGAGAGAAGGCAGCCGAGGAGAGCACTGAGGAGATTACTGCTGCGCTCAAGGGTGCGGATATGGTATTTGTAACATGCGGTATGGGAGGCGGAACCGGGACAGGTGCGGCTCCGGTTGTTGCAAAGCTTGCAAAGGAGATGGGCATTCTTACAGTCGGCGTTGTTACGAAGCCCTTCAGATTTGAGGCTAAGGCGCGTATGACTAATGCGTTGGGCGGTATAGAACGTATTAAGGAGAATGTTGATACGCTGATAGTAATTCCCAATGACAAGCTGCTTGAGATTGTTGACAGACGTACCACAATGCCTGAGGCGCTTAAGAAGGCGGACGAGGTGCTTCAGCAGGCAGTCAGGGGAATCACTGATTTGATTAATGTTCCTGCCGTTATTAATCTTGATTTTGCCGATGTACAGACTGTTATGAAGGACAAGGGTATTGCCCATATAGGTATTGGAGAGGGCAAGGGTGATGACAAGGCGCTTGAGGCTGTTAAAATGGCTGTTGAGAGTCCCCTGCTTGAGACCAAGATTAACGGTGCAAGCAATGTTATTATCAATATTTCAGGTGCAATCACGTTGGCGGATGCGTCCGATGCAGCGGATTATGTGCGCGAGCTCACCGGTGATGACGTAAATGTTATTTTCGGTGCAATGTATGATGAGACAAAGACTGATACATGTACTGTAACGGTTATTGCCACAGGAATAGAGGAGGTAAAGTCTGATACGCTTCAGACAAGGCTGGGTGCGGGCAGTATGTACAGACAGCCCTCAGCTCTCAAAAATCTGGGAGGTTCGTCTGCGGACGGCTCGGGACAGCCGGGTGCGCCGGCAAGACAGATTACACCTGCCGGCTCTAATCATACCAGACCAGCAGACATAAGAAGCACTGTTGAGGAGAAGGGTCTTAAAATACCGGATTTCCTGCAGAGAAAGTAACGGGGAGGATTCGGGTTAATAAATATTTTCAGTATAACATATCTGGAGGCTGCCGCTTTACATATTTATATGTCAGGGCGGCGGCTTTTTTTTCTGTTTTGTCGCTTTTTTCTCTTTTCTTTTTAAGCTTTTTGTTTCCTGTTTTGACAAATTTTCCGGGGCATTGCCTTTATAATAATTATTAAAAGGGTGATGAAATGTATTATGAACTTTATGTGGACACTTTGTTCATTATAAATTTTATTATGAACCTGTGCCTGCTGTATCTTACCGACAATAGCATCTGGTTCACTGCCACGCGCCGGAGTATTGTGTTGGGAGGAGGCATGGGGGC
>JAJQGF010000225.1 GCA_021200695.1 Lachnospiraceae bacterium | reverse complement strand
TGCGGAGACAATCCGCATGCGGTGGATGCTGCCGGACGGGACGTAAATAAAATAAGGCTTGCGGCGATTATTATATGCGGTGCGCTGTCAGGGCTTGGCGGTATATGCTTCGCTTACTCAATATCCGCTAATTTTTCGAGCAGCATATATGTAGGATATGGATATCTGGCGATTGCCGCACTTATTTTTGGCAATTGGCGCATCCTGCCGACTCTTGGAGCCTGTCTTTTGTTTGGCTTTGCAAAATCGGGAGGCTATCGTATAGTTCAGATGCTTCAGATGCCCTCAAGCTATCAGGACCTTGTGATGATTCTTCCGTATGTGCTTACTTTGCTGTTGCTTATGCTGTTTTCAAAGCATAATGGTTCGCCGAGAGCTTTGGGAGTCGTATATGACAAGGGAGCAAGATAAATATTGCAGATAATATTGCTGCAAAAAAAGATGTTGCAAAATTCTTCTTTTGCAATTATAATACATTTGTTGTCTGCTTGTAACAAATGTATATGCTGATGTAGCTCAGCTGGTAGAGCACTTCACTCGTAATGAAGGGGTCGTGGGTTCGAGTCCCATCTTCAGCTTTATGTATCCGCAGGTCTTACAGACCTGTGGTTTTTTTAATCCTGTGCTCAATGCTCTGTATTCCCTTATAGAAGCCCATTGCGATGATGCACAGCAGGATAATGGCGGTTATCACCAAATCCAGCTGGAATACCTGGGAACCATAGATTATAAGATAGCCAAGTCCACGTCTTGCCGCGAGAAATTCACCGATTATTACACCAACCAGGGCCAGACCTATATTTACCTTTGTTGTGCTTATAAGAATCGGTATAGAACCTGGAAGCACCACCTTACGGAAAGCATCGTGCTTATCTCCTCCGAGCGTATAGATAAGGGTAATTTTGTCGGCATCACATTGTCTGAAGCCGGTATAAAAGCTTATAACAGAGCCAAACAGAGCAACGGATATTCCCGCTACAATTATGGTTCTTGTACCTGTGCCAAGCCAGACTATAAACAGAGGCGCCAGAGCCGATTTAGGCAGACTGTTGAGTATCACAAGATAAGGCTCCAGAATCTCGGACAGCTTTGGTGAATACCACAGGGCTGTTGATGTGAGCAGACTTATTATGAACACTAGGATAAAGCTCAGCACTGTCTCAAACAGGGTAATTCCAACGTGGATAAATATACTGTTATCGGCAAAAAGCTTAATTAACTGCTTTATTACGCGGCGGGGACTTGAAAAAAAGAAGCTGTCAATGACTCCCATGTACGAACAAAGCTCCCAGACAGCAATAAAAAGCACAAATATAAATATGCGGGAAAATGCAATCTGTCTGTGGTGTTTTTTGTGATTGCGCATAAACATTTCCTGCATTGTCAGTTCATTTTTGTTATTCATCACTTATAAGCACCTCCCACAGAGTATTAAAGTATGAATTAAATTCGGGAGCATTTCGTGATGCGAGAAGCGAATTATCCTTAAGCGTAAGCTTTATCGGCAGCTCGCACTTTACTCTGGCCGGCCGTCCTGAGAGGACTATTACTCTGTCAGCAATGCTTATTGCCTCGGACAGGTCATGCGTTACTATTATCATGGTTTTTCCCGTGGCACGTATAAGGCTGCAGATGTCGGCGGATACCATGAGTCTTGTCTGGTAATCAAGAGCACTGAAGGGTTCATCCAGCAGAAGCAGTCCGGGGTCGAGAGCCAGAGTCCTTATCAGAGCGGCGCGCTGCTTCATTCCGCCTGACAGCTCGCCTGGACGTTTGTCTCTGAATTTATCCAAATCATATTCCTTCAAAAGCTTATTTACATAGCCTGTTCTTTCCTCGGTGAGCATATGATTTATCTCAAGCCCCAATATGACATTTTTATAGACAGAACGCCACTCAAAAAGATAATCATGCTGGAGCATATATCCAATCCTGGGATAAGCCAGCGAGCCGTCAGGATTGTTTACGGCAATAGTGCCATGCTCAGGCTCAAGCAGACCCGCAATTATAGACAGCAGCGTTGACTTGCCGCATCCGCTCGGACCCACAACGGCCACAAATTCTCCCTCTCTGATGCCGAAGGAAATATCTTTTATGGCAATTGTTTCGCCGTGCAGAGTATGGTAGGAGTAGCTGATATTTTTTAATTCGAGCAGATTCTGCATTAAAAACACGCCCTTTCAAACATTAATAGTTTATTTTATTGTATGAAAATCAGGTATTTTAGGTTACAGTTCATTGTGCTGTCTTGCATTAAGGACTTAATTGTGGTAATATCAAATTTAGCTTTAAATTTTGAATTATCAGATTGGAGAGTTTTTATGGCACAGCTTTGGGGAGGGCGCTTTACTAAGGCAACTGACCGGTTGGTATATGATTTTAATGCGTCCATTAATTTTGACAAAAGGCTTTTTTCACAGGATATAGAGGGCAGCATAGCGCATGCAGTAATGCTCGCAAAGCAGGGAATTCTCACGTTTGAGGAGAAGGATGCTATTGTAAAGGGACTTGTGGGTATACGCAGTGATGTTGAGAGCGGGGAGCTTGAAATAACTTCTCAGTATGAGGACATACACAGCTTTGTGGAGGCAAATCTGATTGACAGGATAGGCGCTCCGGGAAAGAAGCTTCACACCGGAAGAAGCCGGAATGACCAGGTTGCGCTTGATATGCGCCTGTATACCAGGCTTAAGGTGCTTGAAACGGACGAGCTTTTGAAGGAGCTGCTTAATGTAATACTTCAGACGATGGAGGAAAATCTTGAGACCTATATGCCCGGATTTACTCATCTTCAGAAGGCACAGCCTATTACACTTGCTCATCATTACGGCGCATATTTTGAAATGTTCAGGCGTGACAGACAAAGGCTTTCCGATATATTTGCAAGGATGAATTATTGCCCTCTTGGTGCGGGAGCCCTTGCCGGAACGACATATCCTCTTGACAGAAGCTACACGGCTTCACTGCTGGGATTTGAGGGACCTACACTCAACAGTATTGACTCTGTTTCGGACAGGGATTATCTGATTGAATTTTTGTCTGCTCTGTGTACTATAATGATGCATCTCAGCCGTTTCAGCGAGGAAATTATTATCTGGAATTCCAACGAGTATCAGTTTGTCGAGCTGGATGATGCATATTCAACAGGAAGCAGCATTATGCCGCAGAAAAAGAATCCGGATATAGCTGAGCTGGTGCGTGGCAAGACGGGACGTGTATACGGCGCGCTTATGTCGCTTCTTACAACGATGAAGGGACTGCCGCTTGCATACAACAAGGATATGCAGGAGGATAAGGAGCTTTCCTTTGATGCGTTTGACACGGTTAAGGACTGTCTGGTGCTTTTTACCGGTATGATAAAGACCATGAAATTCAAAAGTGAGCGCATGGCTAAAAGTGCGACAAACGGTTTTACAAATGCAACCGATGCCGCTGATTATCTTGTGGGAAAGGGAGTTCCCTTCCGCGACGCTCATGGCATTATTGGAAGGCTTGTTCTTTACTGTATAGATAAGGATTGCTCTATTGAGGAGCTGAGTATGGAGGAGCTTCAAAATATAAGCGATAAGTTCGGTCCTGACATATATGATGCCATATCCCTTAAAACATGTGTTGAGAAGAGGCTTACTGTGGGAGCGCCGGGCCCGGAGGCGATGAGAGAGGTTATCAGGTCATATA
>JAJQGF010000233.1 GCA_021200695.1 Lachnospiraceae bacterium | reverse complement strand
TGTCCCACATAAGCATCTTAGAGCTCACAGAAAAGGCCTCGGGCCTTTTTTCCAGGGCAAGAAAAAGAGCGTTTATAAATCCGGCTTTAACCGTTGTTTCTTTGTTTAAAAGCAGGACATACGGCGATACCGCTGCCTTTATCCCTTCATTGACTGCATGGCAGAAGCCTGTATTTTCATTTAAATATATCGTATCGACAGCCTTCGCAAATTTCTCTAATATCTCAGCGCTTTTATCTGATGAGCCATTGTCTATCACAAGCACTCTGAAATCAGGAGTGCCGCTCACAAGCCTTTCATCTAACAGCGACTCAAGACAGTCCTTCAAATACCTCTCCCCATTGTAATTTGGTATAACAACTGTTATTTTTTCCTTAGGCGAGTTTTTTCCATTGTTATCTGTTATATTGCATTTTTTATCTTTATCTGTCGGCTTTATGCTTCTTTCATTGTCCGCAGGGCTGTACAGTATTCTGTAGCCCGCACTCCGCACCGCTTCAGACAGCTTAAGGCTCAGCTCCGTACAGTCACAATCCGGGAGCGTTGAGACATCAAACATTCCCTTTTCATCTTCTGTATATGTAATGTTAAGTGTTTCCTTAAAAAGCTTCTGTAATTCCGGTCTCAGCCTTATACATCTTATGTCTGCCGCCTCTGCATCCTGTGTAAGCACTGCCCGGTGCATATACCCACTATAGTTTTTGGAAAGACCCTCATAGTAGAGCTCTCCGTTTTTGCCAAGCCTTCCTCCTGCAATTCTGTTATTTATCAGAATTCTGCCGCCGACTGCACCGATATCGGGTCTGCACTCAAATATATCCTTCTTATAATTAAGCGTATAAAAACCAAGATGCTTAAGGGGCGACGCAACAGCATTATATTCTTCCCTGTCGGCAAAAGCCTGAAGAGCCCTTTTGCCGGCATCATAAGCATACAGCTTGCTCTGCGGATTCTCCGCAGTCGATGCCATGTGACAGCGCCAATGGTACAGCACCTTAGGAATATGATAAATCTGAGCCTCCTTTTCCTTTAAAACCGAGACAGCCCTAAGCACCAAATCATAATCCTGCGCACCGTCATATTCCCTGCGCAGCTTAAGCTGCTTCATGAGCGCAGCTTCAATTAAAAGGAAATGGCATATATAATTATTGGACAAAATTAAATCAAGATTAAAGCTTTCCTTTATATGAGGCTCGAAATACTTTTCCGCATTTGTGTCACATTTATCCTCATCCGTGTAAAGCAGCTTTATTCCCGGCTCCTTGTATATTGAGTATGCAGCCTCATACAGCAGATCCGGTTCAAGCAGGTCGTCATGGTCCAGGAGACCTATATAATCTCCCTTTGCCTCCTCTATGCCTCTGTTTGTGTTATCTGATATTCCGGCATTGGTGTCAAGATGTATATATTTAATTCTTTTGTCCCCATAACCTTTTACAAGCTCTTCAACAGTGCCGTCCTCCGTCGCGTCCGCTATCACAAGCTCCCAAAACGGATAGCTCTGGGCAAGAACTGAAGCTGCCATATCACGAAGGTATTTTTCATTTGTCCGGTATGTGGGTACGACAATGCTGAACAGCAAATCCTTATCGCGCGACCATTCACGTTGCTTCTTAAGCTCTGAATCAGCAGCATGGGAGGGCTTATACTCTGAGGCCGATGTCGAGCCAAGACGCTCCTTTGCCGCATGGAGAGTGCTCTTAAGACCGTTTCGTTTAAAATAATATAAGGTTTTTCTGATATCAGCAACACTTAAAATGCCCATATACTCCTCGCCTTTATATTGTCTGATTTAAATGTATTTTTATCCAAAAGTTCACAGAGAAAAATCGCCTTTTTGCAGGCGATTTTCCTGAGATTATTATTTTTACAATACAGCCTTTACATCCTCTGTAAGCTTTTCAACCCTTGCCTGTGCATCCTCAAGGCTCGTTCCCCTGACGCCCATATAGAATTTAATTTTAGGCTCTGTTCCTGAGGGTCTTGCACAGCACCAGCAATTATCCGGAAGCTCAAAATACAATACATTTGACTTCGGAAGTCCGGTTGTCGTCTTCTCACCGGTCTCCATATCTACAATCACATCGTTCTGATAATCCCTGAATTTAAGCACCTTCATATCTCCAAAGGCCTTAGGAGGATTGCTGCGAAGCTTATCCATAATCTCTGCAATCTGCCTGGAGCCGTCAATGCCCTTAAGGGTTATTGTATACTGTGTCTCCTTAAAATATCCATATTTCTCATAAAGGTCAATCATCATATCCCAAAGTGTCTTGCCTTGCTTCTTGCAGAAGGAAGCCACCTCGCAGAGACACATAACCGCGACAATTGCGTCCTTGTCTCTCGCATGGGTTCCGGCAAGGCATCCATAGGACTCTTCAAGACCGAAGACATAATTATTTGAGCCGGTCTGCTCAAACAGCTTTATCTGCTCACCGATAAACTTAAATCCGGTCAGTACCTCAATAAGCTTTACTCCATATGCCTCCGTGATTGGGAAGGTCATATTGGTGGTTACTATTGTGGTCACCATTGCCGGCTTCTCGGGCATTGTGCCTGATGCCTTTCTCTCTCTAAGTATGTATTCTGCTATAAGCATACCGGACATATTGCCTGTAAATCCAATATATTCGCCTGTCTGCGGGTTCTTTGCATATACACCGAGACGGTCTGCGTCAGGGTCGGTTGCAAGGATAATGTCTGCATCCTTCTCCTTTGCAAGACGAATTGCATATGTAAAGGCCTTAGGGTCCTCGGGATTGGGATATTCGAGCGTAGTAAAATCAGGGTCCGGGTTTTCCTGCTCAGGAACCACATACACATTTTTAAACCCAAGCTCGGAGAGAACTCTTCTAACAGGCTTGTTGCCGGTTCCGCACAGAGGAGTATATACAATCTTTATATCCTCAGCCATCTCCTTTATTACCTCAGGATGAATAATCTGCTTTTTTAATTCCTCCATGTATGCATCATCTATTTCGCTGCCGATTACCTGATAGAGGCCTGCTGCCACAGCGGCAGTCTTATCCATAGTCCTGCATTCATGGAAATCCTTTATGGACTGAACCTCTGTAATTATCTCTTTATCCTTAGGAGCAGTAACCTGCGCGCCGTCCTCCCAATATACCTTATACCCGTTGTATTCAGGGGGATTATGGCTCGCCGTGACCATTATTCCTGCAGTACACTTAAGTGTGCGGAGTGCAAAGGATAACTCCGGGGTGGGTCTCAGGGATTCAAATACATATGCCTTGATTCCGTTAGCTGCAAGGCATAGAGCCGCTACATCGGCAAATTCAGGTGACATGCGGCGGTTGTCATATGATATGGCTACACCCTTAGCCTGCGTGCCCTGCTTAATGATAAAGTTTGCCAGACCCTGCGTAGCCTTGCGGACAGTGTAAATATTCATACGGTTAAGTCCCGCACCAATGATTCCCCTGAGTCCGCCTGTGCCAAACTCAAGCTCTTTATAGAAGCGTTCCTCAATTTCCTCCTCATTGTTGCGGATTGCAAGAAGCTCCTTTTTCGTATCCTCATCAAAATAGTCATCCTCAAGCCATGAATTAAATTCATCCATAAAACTCATCTACCCATCCTCCTATACTGTCAGCTTCAGATTCGCCTGTTTTTATTACGTACTGATTATATCATAAATTATGGTTAATGGAAATACATTTTTTATACTGTAGGCTTCAATGAAAAATCACTTCTGTCAAGCGAAAAGTTCACATTATAATATGGGTCTCCCGCCTCCAGCTCCTTTTTCCATTTTTTCCTGAACCGCTCAGCCTCCCTGTTATAGCGCTCAGCCTTCTCTCCGTTGTCGTCAGAACCTCTTGAGACCGATTCATAGTGATACAGCTCGGCAAATGGTGTAAATACGTTAAGGAGTCCCTTATTTCTGAGCCTTAAGCAGAAGTCCACATCATTGAGCGATACTTCAAAGCTCTCGTCCAGACCTCGCACCCCGTCATAAAGAGACTTTTTTACAAGCAGACATGCACCTGTAACCGCCGTTACATCCTGCGCATAGCAAAGCCTTCCCATATATCCGAGATTCTGTCTGGGCTGTTTATAATGCGTATGTCCTGCAGTACGGTGTGCGCCCAGCCCTATAACAACTCCCGCATGCTGAATGGTCCTGTCTCCATAGTATAGCTTTGCGCCCACCGCACCGACATCCTCACGCTGCGCATACATCAGAAGCTCCTCGAGCCAGTTTACAGTGATAACCTCTGTGTCGTTATTAAGCAGAAGGATATATTCTCCCTTAGCGTATGACACTCCCAGATTGTTAACGGCAGAGTAATTAAATTTTCCCTTAAATTTAACAATAGAGAGCCTCCCTGCGCCAATGCCGTCCTCTGACGCGGTAAGTATGCCTCCGTCGCAGTCCGCACCCTCTTTTTTATCTGAGGCTGCGGCCTCCTCATAGGAATATCCCAGAAGCCTAGTGTAGTAATTCTTTATTTCACTTGTCGCACTGTTGTTTTCCACTATAATAATCTCATAGTTGTCATAGGTTGACTTTTCAATAATTGAATTAATACAACGCTCCAAATCACCGGCATGGTCCTTATTGGGTATAATAATGGAAATCTTAGGATTACCCATAATTTCATATCTGATTTTAAAAATTGTCTCAAATGCCCGCGTGCTGGTAATCTGAAAATTTTCATAGCCATGCCTTCTTAAATTATCTGCAACAGCGCCCTTTGCAGCCTCTATTGCATAAGGCTTTGCGTCAATCCCGCCCGCTGTACTGCCGGCATGGCTTCTCCAATAATACATAAGGCGGGGAACATGCACGATTTTCTTTGCATTGTCCGTAAGCCTCAGTATCATATCATGGTCCTGGCTTCCGTCAAACCTGGTTCTGAAAAGCTTCTCACCCTTTAACAGCTCGCGCGAAAATACGCTGAAGTGACATATATAGTTGTTTGCCCTGAGATTGTCCGGCGCATAATCAGGCTTAAAATGCATAGTAAGCATTTTATTAATATCTCCACTCTTAAAGGTCGTCTCATCACAGTACAGATAATCCGCTCCCTGCTCATTGATTGCTTTGACATATTCATACAGAACAGACGGGTGCAGCACATCATCATGGTCAAGCAGTCCTATATATTCACCGCCGGCAAGCTTGTAGCATTCGTTAGTGTTGCTTGAAATGCCGGCATTTTTTAAAAGCCTGCTGTATATGATTCGCCCCTGCGATTTATCCTGATATTCCCTGCATATCCTCTCCACATATGAGTGCTCTCCGTCAGAGCCGTCCGCAAGGCACAGCTCCCAATTTGAATAGGTCTGCTTCATAACCGAGTCTATCATTTCCATAAGAAATTCAGCAGGTGTATTATACAGTGGAACAAGGATGCTTATTCTGACCATGCGCGGAAATACCGTCTCCTCCTCGAGTCTCCTCCGGGCCTCATCAGGAAAGCTGTCAGTCCCAAACTGCTTCATGGCTTCACGCTCACGCTTCTTATAATCAAGCCTGCGTATAACACCCTTCGGCCCGCCGCAGTTTGAAAGCCTCTGCTTCTGGCGCAGCATCCAATGCATACCGTCTCTGGCAGGTCTGCTGGCCTTCCACAGCGGATTCTTCTTTATACGGTTAAGCTTAAACTCAAGCTCATCATTTTTAAATTCCAGCTCTGCTATGCGCGATGCAAGCTCTGCATTTTTTAAATGCTCCCTTTGATATGCCTCTTTATATTCCTCTCCGCGTTCCGTATCCGACATCTGGTACCACACCCTCCTATATACTTTTACTGAGCAAGCAATACATATCCTCTGTACAGGAAACATCATACATGCAGCATACTTAACCACTAATCTGCCTCAAACTGTCTGTTTGAAAAATAATATATCCCTGTCCCATTAACCCTGCTTCTTACCGCCATTCCTATCCGGAAGCATGAACCTTCAAGCACACTGCCCTTAAGCTTTACCTTAAAACCGCACAGCCCCACATTAATCTGGTCAGGCATGTTTTCCATAAGCTCAGGTCTGTACTGCTCCTTCAGCTTTACCGCATATATTTTCTTTTCATCTGACATATCCGCCAGAAGCAGTTCTCTTTCATAACATGCGTTATTATCCCCCAGAACAACTCCGTATCCCTGAATAACACCCTTCCTGCTCCACTCAACTCTGAGCAGCAGACAGGCATCATGTCTGTAGCCATCAAGTCTTTTTAATCTGCGGGACACCTCACACTCCTGAATAAAGGTCCCTGAAGTCTCATACATGGCTCTCATTCCGGTGTCAAGCCAATCCCTGCTCAATCCCAGAGGATAAAATGGGTCAATTCCTTCAAGCCCGGGATGTCCTGCGTACAGCTTATCTCTTTCTGTTAAAAGACGATTTAACTTTTCCTCTGTTTCATCATCACCGCGGCTGAGGGATTCGTGATGATATGCATGACAGTCATTCAGACATACATTATAATATCCCTTTTCAAAAAGAGAAAAGCACAAATCAACATCATTAAATGCAACCCTGAGCTCTTCCGAAAAGCCTCCGACTAGATTAAATTTTTTCTTTTCAACCATGAGACATGCAGCGGTAACTGCTATTACATTTCTTTTTCCTCTATTGCTTCCATAATAGTAACACTTGTTATCTTTTAAGAACTGTAGCTTATGGACAGGTCCCATCGGCAGATTTGTAATTCCCGCATGCTGAATTATATCTGAATCGGGATAATAGAGCTTAATTCCCACTGCTCCCGTGTAATTTCTGTCCGCCATCTCCGCCATTCTGCATATGCAGTCCTCTGCGCACAGCTCCACATCATCGTTTAAAAATAAAAGATAATCGCCATATGCCTCTGAAGCCCCGAGATTACACATATGTGAAAAATTAAATTCAGCCCTCTCATATATATACCGCACGGAAATTTTCTCCCGTCTGAGCTGCTCAGACATTGACTCAAGCCTTCGCTTATTTTCCTCCGCGCTTCCGTTGTCAACTATTATAATTTCAAACTGCACAGGTCTTATGATGCTTCCTCTGATTCCATCAATACATTTACTTAAAACCTCCACATTGTCCTTTGATGGAATTATTATGGATACGGCCGGTTTAAAATCATTTGACCTGACCTCATAAAGGCTTCTGTTTACCCTTTCATTCGGGATAAATATCTCACTTCGGGCTTTGTCACTGCAGTGAAAAAGGATATAGTTAATATGTCCTATCGTTTTGGCGCCCGCAGTATAGCCTCCAGCCAATTCAACGCAAATACGCATAAATTTAAGAAAGCTGAGCTTTAATTCTCCCTGCCCGTCCAATACGTCAATATATAACTCATCACCTCTGCCATTTATGGTAAAGCCTGTTTTTTTTAAAAAATCCCCTCCGCATATTTTTTCAGCCCTGTCAAACAACCCTCTCCGCATAACCGTAAGACTTCCGAAGTAAAAAGAACAGTCAAACAGGTCAGGAGACCATGCAGGCTTAAACCACGGGGAATGCCTCTGAACCCGCGTATCCGGCAGTCTGACACTCTGCACATCCTCGTCCCCATATGCCAGCAATATGTCGGGATTGTTAAAAAAATAATTCCCGCATATTGTTTTTAAATCCTCGGCAGGAAAACCGTGTCCATACGAGCTGAAAATATACACAAGCTCTGCATTCTCCGAAGCTTTTGTGTAATGTACTTTACACTTCGACTCCTGAAGCTTTATCCATTCGTCATAGGATACCTGAATTTTCGCAAGCCTCTTATCATAAATTTTATTCTGCCGTGCCGTCAGCACATTTTTTATTGTCCGCTTTACCTTCACCTGCAAAACCCCGCTTAAATAAGCCTTTTTACCGCACCTGCCATGTCACATGCCATATCCGCCGGAAGCCTTACTATATCCATGCTGACATACAGCCTGTTATCACCCTGCCTGTCAAGCATGGTCAAATCTATATATATATTAGGGTCGTCAGTAGAAAATACAATGCATGGGCTGTTAGCCTTATCCTTATCAGACGCTTTTATAATTTTGCCGTTTGACAATAAAACCTTTTTTCTGCCCAAGGGCACCTCTGAACCGTTCAGGCTCATCTCCCTGAGCTTTATCATGCAGGAGTAAAAGGATGGGTCAATGCGCAGTCTCCTCACATTTCCGCTGACATTTATCTCAAACTCTATCAGGCTGTCACCCTTAAACGCATCCTTCACAAAATACGAGCCTTCCTCGCTGAAGCCATCTCCCGTATCCTCATAAATCTGCACTCTGCTCTGAACCTCTAAATCTCCATATTTGTCAATCCATTTCTGTGGAACCTTCAGCTCCCCTCCAAGCAAATCCCTTATCTGAGACATTGACATGCGTCCGCCCGTTACAAAGCTCTGGAAATTTCTCTCCTGTTCACGGTAGGCCTCAGCCTCAGCCTCCGTTATGCCAAGCTCCCTGAGAAGTCTGTCAGTGTCAAGCCTTTCCCGCTTTTCATTTTCAAGGATATAACAGTATACCGCTCTGAATGCCAGCTCCTTTATGTCAATTTTTCTTCCGAAGGTCCACTCATAATCAATCAGATTCCACTTATCCTTATCAATAAGGATATTGGAAAATATCAAATCAAAATCCGTTGCCGGAAATTCACTGTTATACCCGGTTTTTTCAAGATATTCCCTGAAATACCGGTAAAATTTCTCCGTATCGCCACGCTCGAGGCAACCGTCCATTATTTCTGAGAGCGGAACACCCTCCACATATTCAAATTCGGCATACAGCTCCTTATCTTCGTCACAAAGTCTGCATTTATTTACGGAAAGACTGCTTCCGGCATATTTCTCCGTAAGCTGTCTGTATGCGGTATACATCTGACGGACATGCTCACTGCTCCTGTCCGACATCGGGTACTTCCTTACTGCCTTCCGCCCGTCTGCAGAGCGCATTATCTGGGTTCTTATCGCATATTCCGGCGCTCTGTCATTAGAATATTTTACAAATTTAATATCCTGATTCTTGCCTGTTACCACAAGAAATGAATTTGAGAAAAAAGGAAATACTCCTTCTTCTATAATGCCGTCAAAAGCATTCTTCTCATCAAAAAGAAGCATTCTGTCCCTGTCAAAATTTCTGATATTGTCTGTAAGCTCACCCTTTCCGGGCTGATATTCGTCACTGTAAAGGGCGGTCATAAATTTATAGTCAGGATACGGATAATAGAAATGATACTCCTCCACGCCAACAGCCTTTAAAAGCTTCTCAAGTCCATATCTCCCAAAGGTTCTGACACCGCCTCCGTCAGCATAATTTTCTATGCCGCTGAAATATACTCCAAGATGATCCTCCCTGCAGCCCGCAAAATACTTAAGTCCATATTTATTTTCTATTGCTATGACTAATCTTCCGCCGCTTCCGAGATGCCTGAGAAGAATCCTGAGAAAATCCTCATACGGTGTATCTCCGCCTATATATCCCTGCGCATATTCAAACACTCCGATTAGACATATATAATCATAATCAGTGTCCAGCTTTGGCTCAATATCCTTAAAATTGCCAACATGTATTGTGACATTGCTGCATTCACTGTGTCTGTATGCGTTTATCATGCTTCTTTTTCCGGACAAATCAACACAGTCCACCGAAGAAGCCTTTGACGCAAGCACTCCGGTTATTGCTCCACAGCCACTGCCAACCTCGAGCACCTTCCCTCCTTCAATGGGAAGCCAGTCAACAACGTTCCCACGCTGCTCTGACAAATGATAAAGTATTGGCCAGCTTTTTTTCTCCTCAATAATTTCAGGGTACTCAACCTGTGACCGGCTTCTGACTATATCAAGGATTTCATCCTCCACATCTCCGTCACAATATAAATCCTCTCCCGAATAACATGTGTAATCTAACGCTATACTTCCTATTTTTTCAATATTACGCCCGTTATTGCCCAATATCTCTCTTGTCTTCGTAGTTTCGCCCATATTATATCTCTCCGGTCTGTTTTCCTTTTCAGACCCTATACTAAAATAATTTATTTCGAATCCCGCACTGCGACCTGCGATTCACAGTCATAATATCCCACGGTATTTTTATCCGACACCACCGTTATATTAACTGCATCGTACAGTCTGTGATACACCTCAAATTTGTCGCCATTATAACCGGTTACTCCCATCGATATAAGATATTCCCCTCCCTGAAGCGTCATTCTCTGTGTGAAGGTGACCTCCTTTATCTGCCCCGCCCTTCCCGGAGCAAGAAAGCTCTTCTCTATCATTGAATTTGTCCCGGTTATCTCCGTTCCCTGAACATTTTTGATTGAAAAAGCAAAAATCGGCGCGGGCAAATCCTCATTTATCCTGACTCTCATATGAAGCGTATACTCGCTGCCCTTCAGCACCGCTGTTGTTTTGACGCCTGCATCGTCCGTTATGCAATACTCAAGTATCTCCGCCTGCTTTGTACCGTATTCCAAAAGCTCCGGATTGACTGCATCCGTTACAGCTGCTTTCGATGCGGCAGCATTTCTCAATTCGCTGTCCTCCAGCAGTCTTTCATTCTCCTGCCTGTCCGGAAGCTCATACTGTCCCACCAGCACCCTTTTATACGCATCTATCATCTCCTTTGGGCTGCCCTCGCCAAGCAGTGTGCCCTTATTGAGAAGAAATACCCTGTCGCAGTATTTGCTTATGCTGCTGAGGTCATGGCTTACAAATACGATGGTTTTGCCCATCTCCTTGAATTCCTCAAATTTATGATAGCATTTGGCCTGAAAAAATACATCTCCAACCGAAAGCGCTTCGTCCACAATCAGAATCTCCGGTTCAATGTTAATTGCCACCGCAAATGCCAGCCTTACAAACATTCCGCTGGAATATGTTTTTACCGGCTGGTATACATAATCTCCTATATCGGCAAATTCCAGAATCGCAGGAAGCTTCTCATAAATCTCCTTCTCGGAAAATCCCATCATGGTTCCGTTAAGATATATGTTTTCTATTCCATTGTATTCCTGATTAAATCCCGCCCCAAGCTCGAGCAGCGCAGAAATCCTTCCGTTCACCTTCACCTCACCCGCAGTCGGATTGAGCACTCCGGTTATTATTTTAAGTATTGTAGACTTTCCCGAGCCGTTTGTCCCGATTATGCCAACAGTCTCTCCCTTGAAAATATTGAGGCTGACGCCCCTGAGAGCATAATGCGGCTTATAAAGCTTCTTTTTCCTGCCAAGTCCGAAGGCATCCTTCATCCTGTCCTTCGGCCTGTCGTACAGCTTGTATACCTTCTGGAGCTCCCTGACCTCAATGGCAATATTTTCACTTGTCTTTACCGGTGCTTCTTCCATTTTTTAACCCAATCCTTATTTTGGTATTGTTTTGATATAAATGTCCCCGCATGTTACTCCACCACAACAGAAAGCTTGTCATACCATGACGCAACGGCCTGGTTCTCCTCAGCCTGAGAATCGCTTCCCAAATCGCCCATGCAAAGCAGCCACGGTGTATAGTTAAGCTTTTTAAAAACAACATTTTCCTCGTCGCTTTTCAATATCTCCAGCCTGCCTAAATACTCCTGATAAAAATTATATGCCTCGCCCGTATGCACATAGTAATATGCGCCATATGAGGAATAAACTCCAGCCTGATTCGGCGCCGCTGCAAATATAAGCAGCATAGCCGCCGCTACAACAATATAATACGCAAATGGGCATTTAAATTCCTTCTTTTCAAAGTGCTTTACAGCCCAGCCCGTAATATAAACCTCATCTAAAACCAAAAGAAGCTGAAAGGTTATCTTTACAGCGTTCAGTGTCCGTCCCAGACCCGCATGTCCCAGCGAATACAGACTCGGTGTAAATCCGGTGGCATACAGGCAAAAGGACGCTGCCAAAATAAGCGCCGGATAATTAAATCTGAATTTACTTTTTCTGACAATCTGAACAATCACCGGAAGCAGCACTGCCATCACCGCCACTGTCATCCATCCGGTGAAGGTACCCATATATTTAAATGCCTCTGCAAAAGACCTTATAACAGACATCGCCGGCGAATATCCCCAGCCCTCATATGCAGCGCTTCTGAATCTGTTCCCGGGTGCCGCAACATTTTTATAAAAGCCAAATAAGTAAAACACTGCTATAGGTACATAAAAATAACACATGCTTCTTTTAAATATAAATATTATAAGCAGCATCAGAAAAATCACAACCCCGCCCTGAAGCGCCGTCACATAATTTGAGCCGGCGACACACACCGCCATAATAACACCCAAAAGCATATATCCGGCTCTGGATGAAATTTTCCGTGTGCATGCAAGCCTTATACATACTGACACAAGCAGCAGCAAAAACGAATGCATGCCAACATAATGCACTCCTCCGTTATACCAATAGAAGCCTGTCTGGGAGGAATGTATAAGCACAATACATAATGCCGCAGTCACTGCGGAGACAGTAATTGACTGATACCTGCCGACTTCAAATATGTCAGTCAGTATAACATGCATAAATGTGTATACACTCACAGTCAGTATAATAATCAGAAATAACGGTCCGAGAAAGTAATATTCCTCTCCCCATACCGCCGGCATCAGCGCCATAAAAAATACAGAGGAATATGTTCCCTGCCATGCATACCACTGTACTCTCACACATTCAAAAGCCGCCTTTAGAGCACCTATAATGTCTGCGCCCTCCGCAACAGCATTTTTGACATAAAGTCCATAGTTAAAATCATCATACCACGGTACGGAATACTGCGCTATGCGCAGAAGCGGAAGCAAAAGCAATGCAAGTATTGCCAGAGCGGCATACGCGGCAGCCTTGTCTGAAGGGCTCCTCAGCAATATGTTGTTTTTCCTTTTATTATTAAACCTACAAGACATCAGCAAAATGCACCTTTAAGCGTTTAAACACAAGAGCCCCGAAGCCAAACAACACCACAGTAACAATCCAAAAATACATGGTGGAGAAAAAGTCCTCAAAAAACCACTGTCTTCCGTATATGGCGCTGCGATAGCCGTTTACCACATATACAAGCGGATTCAGCTTTAACAGAGTAACTATAACCGGATTTTCAATCTGCTGTATATCCCAAAGTATGGGAGTGGCCCACATGCCTATCTGTAACGCTATATTTATTATCTGTGAGAGGTCCTTAAAGAATACGACCACCGCGCATGTGGTATAACACAGCGCCAGCACAAATATAAACAGGCAGAAGCTGTAATAAACCACCTGAATGGTGTATATATTCGGATAATATCCATAGAATATCGCAACCACAAGTAAAATGCACACGAAAAACACATGTATGAAGGTTGCCGCTATTATCTTAATTATAGGAAGAATGCTTATCTTAAAAACAACCTTTTTTACAAGATAATTATATTCCAGCAGCGCATTGGTTCCATTGTTAAGTGCCTCGTTAAAATAAAACCACGGCACAAGCCCTGCCGTAAGGAAGAGTACAAAGGGCACATCTCCGTCAGGCTTCGCATCAGGCATAAAAACGCCGAAAACAATATAATACATTGCAACCGTCACCACCGGCTGTATCATCGCCCATACCGCACCCAGATATGAACCCGCATAACGCTTTTTAAAATCATTTTTTGCAAGCTTCCATATAAGATGCCTGT
Organism: Lachnospiraceae bacterium; assembly: GCA_021200695.1. Lineage (GTDB taxonomy): Bacteria > Bacillota > Clostridia > Lachnospirales > Lachnospiraceae > Acetatifactor. The sequence goes on along the minus strand of JAJQGF010000233.1, from coordinate 4,724 downwards.
TCTGATACAACTCCACGGGAAGCACAGTAAACTTGTCATACCACCTGACAAAGATAAAGCATGCGCATACAATAACTCCGCAGGATATTATCTTTTTTACAAGCTCCTCACCAGGGTCTGCACCGGGATTGTTGTGGAACACAATGATTCCCGCAAGCATAAGCGCCAGCAGGACAAACACCGTTATTGCCGTCTTTTTGCTTTTACTCATTTAAAGCCTCAAGCTCCTTTATAGTGCCCCATTTTGTATCCTTGTCGGACATTATTAATTCCATCCCCTCTGGAATGGGCCATTTAACACCTATGGAAGGGTCATTATATATAATTCCGCCTTCATCGCTCGGATGATAGAAATCTGTACACTTATAGCAGAACTCCGCATAATCCGAGAGCACAAGAAATCCGTGTGCAAAATTTTTCGGAATGAAAAACTGCTTTTTGTTCTCTTCCGAGAGCAGTACGCCAAACCATCTTCCGCGGGTAGCTGAACCGCGGCGCAGGTCAACCGCCACATCGTACACCTCTCCCTTTATCACCCTGACAAGCTTGTCCTGAGGAAAATTCTTCTGAAAATGAAGTCCTCTCAAAACTCCTTTTCTCGAAGCAGACTGATTATCCTGAACAAATATTTCTTCAATTCCCGCTGCCTTATAGTCATTATAATTGTATGTCTCCATAAAATATCCGCGCTCGTCTCCGAAAACCTCAGGAATAATTATTTTAAGCCCCTCAATTTCGCACTTTTCCACTGTTATTTTACCCATCTATGCATTTCTCCCATTCAAAAATTATTTCTTTTAATATTATTCATAGCTTATATTCAAATCCACATTGCCCAATATACCATCTATAGTTCCCTTAGACGTGTACTGCCACATATCATAGTAGCCCTCATACAGAGGCACACTCCTGTACTCTGCGAGCCATATCCGGTATGAGCTGAGCCTGTCTGCATCAAGCATGTTATTGTACCAGTTACGACTTGCATACACACCTGCCTCATAACCCGCATTCTCTATAGTGCGGCAGAAGGCTTCACAGACCAGAGTCCTCGTCTCCGCGTCAAGACTGTCGGCGCGGCCGCTTCCTCCTGCACCCTCTGTGTCAATATATATCGGATACTTTATGTCGTATTCCCTTATAAGCTCAATAACTGCAGAAGCCTCCTCCACAGCCTCCACCTCATTTATGGCCTGAGTGAAGAAATATACTCCTGTCTCGACACCCGCTGAGGCGGCGGAACGCATATTATATTCAAAATAAGGGTCAACCACTATGCTTCCCGTTACGGAGCCACGGTACCCGGCACGAATGATTGCAAATTCAACACCGGCTTCCTCCGCCCTGTACCAATCTATATCTCCGTTCCATTTTGAGACGTCTATGCCAAGCCTTGTGCCGCTCCCGCTCTTTCTGAAATCAACTACCTCCGTGCTGTCCGCGTCCGAAAGGGCATCTTTTATGCCCGAATCCTCGGCATCGGCATCTATCTCAGCCTCTGTTTTAATCAGCAGGGATATATCATCTATCGCAAGATACTCTACTTTATCCTTTACTCTTACCTTTGTAGGATTGTCTGGAACGACATAACCGCTCATCGGCATAAGCTCTACATAATAGTCTCCAGAAGCCAAATCTCCTATGTAAATTATACCGTCCTTATCTAAATCCTTGTACTCTCCGAGTCCTTCAAGCTTAACATAAAAGCTCTCACCCGTAACCAGCTCGCCGTCTCCGTTCACAATCTGGATTCTTAAATCCTTCTCCACGGATGTAACCAATAGCGACAGCCTTGATGCCTGTGCCATAGCAGCCTCTAATACCTGATTTACCTCCTCGTCAAAAAAAGCTTCATCCTTCAAAAAAGCCGACAGGTCGCTTCCTATCATACCCGAGCCGGCATCCTCCGACTCATCGGAGGAGAGCGTTGAATAAGAGCTTTCTTCATGGGAGCCGCTCTCACTATGCCCCGCCATGTTTGAGTACAGTACACACGCACAAATAATAAGAACTATTACAAGCGAGCATATAATTGCACTTTTCTTAAGTTTAGAGTCCATTAGCTACCTCTACAAGATATTTGCCGTAATTTGTTTTCATCAGTGGCCCGGCAAGCTTAAGCAGTTGTTCACGGTCGATAAAACCGCGCTTAAATGCAATTTCCTCTATGCATGAAATATAAAGCCCCTGTCTCTTCTGAAATGCCGCAACAAAGTCAGCGGCATCAAGGAGAGCATCATGGTTTCCCGTATCAAGCCACGCAAATCCCCGTCCAAGCTTCTCCACCATAAGCGTCCCTCTTCTGAGATACTCATTATTAATACTTGTTATCTCTATCTCTCCTCTTGCAGAGGGCTTTACGTTTCTCGCAATTTCCACCACATCGCTGTCATAGAAATAAAGCCCCGGAACAGCAAAATTACTTCTGGGCTTATCAGGCTTCTCCTCAATGGAAAGAGCCCTGCCATTCTCATCAAACTCTACGACTCCATACTCTCTGGGGTCACGCACATAATATCCAAAAATAGTTGCGCCCTTCTCCCTTGACGCCGCCTCTCTGAGCACCCTTGAAAAGCTCTGCCCGTAGAAAATGTTGTCTCCAAGCACCAATGCCGCTCTGTCCCCGCCAATAAAATCAGCGCCGATAATAAATGCATCCGCAAGCCCCCTGGGCTCCTCCTGGACTGCATAGGAAAGCTCCATTCCAAGCTGATGCCCGTCTCCGAGAAGCTCTTTGAATATAGGAAGATCCCTCGGCGTTGATATTATCAGAATTTCCCTTATATCCGCCAGCATAAGAGTTGACAGCGGATAATAAATCATAGGCTTGTCATATACCGGCATAATCTGTTTTGAAATAGCCTTTGTAAGCGGATAAAGCCTCGTGCCCGAGCCTCCAGCAAGTATAATACCCTTCATAGGTCGTAATTCCTTTCATATATAGATTATCTGTCGCCATACATGTCGGCATAATATTTCTGGTAGTCGCCGCTTGTAACATTTTTCATCCAATCCTCATGCTCAAAAAACCACTGTATGGTCCTTCTTATTCCATCCTTGAACATGGTCTCGGGATACCAGCCAATTTCAGCCTTAATTTTGTCAGGAGCAATCGCGTATCTTCTGTCATGTCCCTTTCTGTCCTCAACATAGGTGATAAGCTCCTTTGTTACAAGCTTCTTTCTCGGGTCTGAATCGGGAAGCATTTCCTGAAGCGTCTCTATAATAATATTGACAATCTCGATATTTTGTTTTTCATTATGCCCGCCGACATTGTAGGTTTCAAAAAGCCTTCCCTTCTCCTGAACCATATCTATCGCCTTCGCATGGTCCTCCACAAACAGCCAATCACGTACATTTCTTCCATCGCCGTAAACGGGAAGCTTCTTTCCCTGAAGCGCATTATTTATAATAAGCGGAATCAGCTTTTCCGGAAACTGATATGGCCCATAATTATTTGAACAGTTGGTTATATTGGCCGGAAAACGGTAGGTATCAATATATGCCTTTACAAGCATGTCTGAGCTTGCCTTGCTCGCCGAATATGGACTGTGCGGAGAATATGGAGATGTCTCATAAAAAAATGCGCTGTCGTCATCAGGAAGTGAGCCGTATACCTCGTCTGTAGATACATGAAGAAATTTCTTATCCTCCTTAAAGGTGCCGTCCGGAAGCTCCCATGCAGCCTTTGCACAGTTAAGCATTACCGCAGTCCCGAGTACATTGGTCTGCACAAACACCTCAGGATTTTTAATACTTCTGTCAACATGGCTCTCAGCCGCAAAATGCACCACACGGTCTATATCATTTTCCGCAAAAATCCTGCTGATGGCATCCTTATCACAGATATCAGCCTTAATAAAAGTATAATTGCTGCGGTCCTCAACAGCTTTAAGATTTTCAAGATTGCCCGCATACGTCAGCGCATCAACATTTATAATGCGAATGTCATTGTCATATTTTTCAAACATATAATGAATATAGTTCGAGCCAATAAAGCCTGCGCCTCCTGTAACAAGATATGTTCTCATATATTCCTCCGTTCTGAAGCCTGCGGCTTCAACATATAGCTTATATAATAAATTACCCAAAGGTACAATTATATTTTATAATATAACTCAATATTGCTCAAATAGTTTACCATAAATCATGTTGCATGGCTACTAAAAGTTTACATCGGCATGCCCGCTGTGCTGGCTTTATCAATATCCAAGATAACTGATATTCATATCAACGCTTCCGCTGATTCCGCTGACCTTTCCCGTGGACTTGTACTGCCACAGGTCATATCTTCCGCTGTAGGTCGGTGAAGCAGCATACTGTGCAAGCCAGATTTTATAGGCGCTCAGTGAGGAGACATTAATTTTGCTGGTAAGCCATGTTTTATTTGCATAAATTCCCGCGGTATAACCTGCATTCTGAATTGTCTCACAGAATGCCCTGCACACTGCGGTTCTTTCAGACGCGCTCAGGCTGTCCGCACGTCCTCCGCTCGGCTCGACATCAAGGAATATCGGATAAGATATAGTATAGCCCTTGATTCTGTCAAGCACCATTGATGCCTCCTCAACGGCCTCTACCTCATCGATTGCCTGTGTAAAGAAATATACTCCAACTTTAAGTCCTGCAGCGGTAGCACCCTTAATATTTGTGGCAAAATTAGGGTCGTCAATCAGCGAGCCCTGAGATGAGCCTCTGTAACCACAGCGTATAATAACATATGC
>JAJQGF010000132.1 GCA_021200695.1 Lachnospiraceae bacterium | reverse complement strand
TTGTAAAAGCTTCTGAGCGATGATAATTTGCGCGCTTTTCCTCTTTCATCATTTGTTATGTCTTTTCCATCCTTCTGATATAGAGACATGTAATCAAGATATTCCTCAATATCCGAGCGTGTAACCTTATCAAGTACGGAAACCTGATATTCAGTTATTTCAAGCTTTGATAGCACAGGATTTTTATCATGCAGAAATTCAAAAAAGAGCCTGATGTCATATGCATATGCAAGACGTGTTCTTGTTGATGTATAGCTTTCTATACCTCGGAAGAAATCTCTACAGAAGTGTGGCAGCGTATCCAATACAGCCCTCATTTTTAATATATTGTTTTTGTTTTGTTCATCATGGTAATTATCTTCATTTAGCACAGACATCCGATTTACCTCCGAAACCATATTTCTATTGTGTATTATAACACTTTTTTCCGTATGTGATTAAACATTTTAAATTTTGTCTACACTGTTTTAGAAAAGATAACTTAAATTATGGGAGGATAAATATGGCGATATCATTTAGCGACAGTGAGACAAAGTATAATCTTATGAGGGCATTTGCCGGTGAAAGCCAGGCGAGAAACAGATACACCTTTGCCGCTTCAAAGGCTAAAGAAAAGGATTTACATGTTGTAGAAGCTGTTTTTGCTTTTACAGCGTCACAGGAGAAGGAGCATGCCGAGATTTTTTACAATCACTTGAAGGAATTTGCCGGTGAAACAATTCATATAAACGGCGGCTATCCCATAGACATATCCGAGGATGTTCAGGAGCTTTTGTCTATGGCGCAGCATAATGAGTATGAGGAGTATGATGATGTTTATAAAACCTTTGGACAGAAGGCAATGGAGGAGGGTTTTAACAATGTTGCGGCATCATTTCTTAAAATAGCAGAGATTGAAAAGCTTCACGGAGACCGCTTTGGTAAATTTGCCCGGCTTATCAGGGAAGGAAAGCTGTTTGTATCAGATGTGGAAGAGGAATGGATGTGTTTAAACTGCGGTTTCGTATATAAGGGACTTTCAGCTCCTAAGGTATGTCCGGTATGCGGGCATAATCAGGGATATTTTGTCAGATTTACACTTCCCCCATATACCGGAATCTGTATTAGAGATAATTAATTCAAATTAATTAATATAATGCCACAGGAGACAATAAGGAATGGCTTGCGGTACAGCCTTTTCCTGTGGTATTATTAATACATAATTAAAAAATATATTAAAATATTCTGTAATTGAGGGCTGCTTATGAAAAATTATACTACTGAGGATGAAAGCAATAAAGCTGCTGATAAGGATATCTTTTCCAAAAATGAAGGTGAAAATAAAGGGGTTTTCCGTATTAACATAAACAATAAGTACGTATTGTGGGGAATTACTGCTTTTCTGGTATTTGCCGCGGCTATGCTTTTATATTATATAATGTTTAACGGCAGTAATATCAGGGCAGTTTTTATGAGCTTTCTGGATATTCTCATGCCTATACTGTTTGGCCTTATAATGGCATATCTTTTGACACCTGTGTTAAATTTTATAGAATACAGAATACTTATTCCTCTTGCTGATAGGCTTGGAATTAAGGCATCTGATAAGCGCAGGTCCATAATAAGGATTTTGGGAATAATTGTCACTGCGTTATTGTTTTTCCTTTTGATATATAGTCTGGCTGCAATGCTGTTATCACAGATAGTTCCCAATATAATTAATATTGTTAGCAACTTTGATACGTATATAAATAATATAACAAAATGGCTTACCAAGCTCCTTGATGATAATCCTGAACTGAGCAGTAATGTAACCTATATGATTGACCGTTACTCTGGCGAGCTTGAAGAGTGGATTAATACCTCTGTTATTGCCCGCACCAGCGGAATAATCAAATCCGTATCGTTGAGTGCGATTAGCGGCATTATGGTGTTATGGGATTTTATAATAGGCTTTGTAATATCCATTTATGTGCTTGCGAGCAAGGAAAAGTTTGCGGGTCAGGCGAAGAAGATAGTTTATTCCATATTTCCAAAATCTGTCGCCAATAATATAATCAGTGACTTCAGATTTACCCATAAGACCTTTATAGGCTTTATCAGCGGAAAAGTGGTTGATTCAATTATTATAGGAATGATATGCTTTATAGGAACCACATTAATGCAGACTCCTTATGCTGCACTTGTAAGCACAGTAATCGGTGTTACAAATATTATCCCCTTTTTCGGCCCCTTTATAGGTGCGGTGCCCAGCGCAATTCTGGTTTTTGTAGTTGACCCCTCGCATCCGCTTAACTGTGTATATTTTGTCCTGTTTATTTTATTGCTTCAGCAGTTTGATGGAAATATTCTCGGCCCCAGAATTCTCGGGAATTCAACAGGTCTTGCGGGCTTTTGGATTATTTTTTCAATTACTTTATTCGGGGGTTGCTTTGGGATTACCGGAATGATTGTGGGTGTTCCCATATTTGCCGTATTTTATTCTGCAGTAAAATCGCTTGTAAATGCTGCATTGGCACGTAAAAACATGCCTTTGGATACATCGGAATACATAGATGTGGGATATGTGGACGATGAGGGCTTCCATGAATATATACCTGAATACAGGCTTAAAAAAGAACCTAAAGCAAAGAACAAACCTGATAATAAAGAGCATGACAGCTGAAAAGAAATATCAGATATAAATATAACTTTTCCAACTATGCGTTAAACTTGTCTTTTGCGCATAGTTGGATGCATAATATTATACCATCTCAAATCATTAATTTTGACGGAATTATTATTTTATGACCAACGGATTGTCTGCTCCGTTATGCATATCCATAACTGCTTTAATTGACTTGTATGCCATATCCCGAACGACATTCTCTGTATAAAATGCGGTGTGCGGAGAAAGAATTACATTGGGAAATGAACGCAGTACAGCCATGTCGCGATTGTTAATAACGTCACCCATTCTGTCAGCATAATATAATCCGTCTTCCCTTTCCAGAACATCAAGAGCGGCCGCACCGACCTTTCCGGCCTCCAAAGCCGCTATAAGAGCATTTGTATCGATAAGCGTACCACGTGCCGTATTTATAATTATTACATCCTGTTTCATTGCAGAGAACGCCGCTTCATCTAAAAGATGATAATTTTCTTCAGTTGCCGGTGTATGTAAGGTTATTATATCAGAACCTGCATAAAGCTCGTCAAGGGACACATATTTAACATATTTCTCCAATTCTTTTTTGGGATAAAGGTCATAGACCAGAAATTGACAGCCAAACCCTGACAGATGCCTGATAAGTGTACTTCCTATCTGCCCAGCCCCGATAACACCTATGGTACACTGTGACAGTTCTTTTCCCATTTTGCCCTTCAGACTGTAGTCCTGTAAGGAAGCGCGCTCTAAGATATGGCAGATTTTTCTGCAGCACATAAGCATTAGCATAATCGCGTAGTCGGCTACTGTTTCAGGCGCATAAGAGACATGTGAAATACCAATCCCAAGCTCATGGGCATGTTTAATATCAATATGGTCAAATCCTATAGAGCGCGTAGCTATATAACGGACTCCCATTTCGTGGAAGCTGTCTATTACAGGGGCACTGAAATCACAGGGGGTAATGCTTATCGCATCGAAGCCTTTTGCCAGCGCAAGGTTATTTTCATCAGGATATTCGGTACAGTAATCGTATTCACAGCCTAATTCCGCACAATATCTGTCAAAAAAGGGTTTTTCATCAAATTCTCTCATGCAGTATACAAATATTT
>JAJQGF010000281.1 GCA_021200695.1 Lachnospiraceae bacterium | reverse complement strand
AAATATAATGGCCGGAGCATGGTTAATCTGCACGAAATTTACGGGCTTTAATAAGAAAATCTGACATTTTGAGGTTTATTCTGGTATAATTAGGATATACTTTTTGATAAGGAAGTATCGGACGATTGAAATGTTGTTTTAACTTGCAGTTGTGCAGAAAGGAAAAACCGTGTTTAAAAAAGGTGAGTATGTAGTATGTGGAAATAAGGGAGTGTGTCTTGTGGAAAATATCACCACATTGGACATTTCGGGGGTAGACAAGGCCAGAGAGTATTATATTCTTAAGCCCCTGTATATGTCGGGAAGCACGGTATATGTACCTGTGGACGCCACAAATGAATCTATAAGAAGAATACTGAGCAGGGATGAGGCGGAGGCATTTATAAAAGAAATTCCGGACATACCTATGATAACCGGAGTTAATGATAAGCTGCTTGAGCAGGAATACCGCAGTTGTATGAAGTCCAACGACTGTGCGGAATGGATAAAGATAATCAAGACAATATATCTCAGAAAGCAAAAGCGCATTGAAGCGGGCAGAAAGGTTACAGCTGTTGATGCAAAATATTTCAGAATGGCTGAGGACAGCCTTTACGGTGAGCTTGCTGTGGCTCTTGACATGCCTAAGGAGGAGGTTGAGAGCTATATTGTGGGAGAAATGGAGTAAAACCGCTTTACATTTCGGATGAAAAGTATTATTATACGGTTAAAAGAAATCTCATGCAATATATAAAACGCAGACGAGAAGAGTAGGATGCGGAAGGCAACAGAGAGAGCCGCCGTTTCCGGAGGGCAGGGTCTGAAGCAGTCCTGAATAACACCGGAAATGAGCTGTAAGCGGCATCAGCGGGAAGCATTTGAAAACCATCTCCGAGTGGCTTTAATACAGCCCGGTGCTTCCGTTATAAGCAAATTAAGGTGGCAGATTTATTCTGCAAAAAGGGTGGAACCGCGTAAATTACGTCCCTTGCAATTTATAAGATTGCAAGGGATTTTTTTGTGAAAAAAACTGTTTAGGCAAAATCATGCAGGAAAGGAAGATAAGAAAATGAAAATTACACTTAAGGACGGCTCTGTCAGGGAGTATGCGGAGGCAAAAAGCGTGTATGACGTTGCGCTTGACATAAGCGAGGGCCTGGCAAGGGCAGCATGCTGTGGAAAGGTAAACGGAGAGGTTGTTGATTTAAGGACTGTGCTGGACAAGGACTGCGAGCTGGCTATATGCACTGCCGGGGAGCCGGAAGGCTTAAGGACTATAAGACATACTGCTTCACATGTGCTGGCAGAGGCGGTTAAAAATATATATCCTGATGCAAAGCTTACGATTGGCCCCTCGATAGATACCGGCTTCTATTATGATTTTGACCATGCGCCCTTCTCAAGGGAGGAGCTTGATGCCATTGAGGCTGAGATGAAAAAGATTATTAAGAGAGGAGAAAAGCTGGAGAGGTTTACCCTCAGCAGAGAGGAGGCAGTCAGATTTATGGAGGAGAAGGGTGAGCCATACAAGGTAGAGCTCATTAAGGACTTGCCCGAGGATGCAGTGATTTCCTTCTACAGTCAGGGCGAGTTTGTTGATTTGTGTGCCGGCCCGCATCTGATGAGTACAAAGGGAATAAAGGCATTTAAGCTTACCTCGTCATCTGCCGCGTATTGGAGAGGCGACTCCAACAGGGCTGTTCTTCAGCGTATATATGGCACTGCATTTAACAAAAAGGAAGAGCTTCAGGAGTATCTTGATTATCTTGCAACAGTTAAGGACAGGGACCATAATAAGCTTGGCAGGGAGATGGAGCTTTTTACAACGGTTGATGTAATCGGTCAGGGGCTGCCGCTGCTGCTTCCAAAGGGAACGAAGATGATAATGAAGCTCCAGAGATGGATTGAGGATTTGGAGGATAAGGAGTGGGGGTATGTCCGCACAAAGACTCCTCTTATGGCAAAAAGTGACCTCTATAAAATCTCCGGACATTGGGACCACTACAAGGATGGAATGTTTGTGCTGGGTGACGAGGAGAAGGACAGGGAGGTAATGGCATTGCGTCCGATGACCTGTCCCTTCCAATATTACTGCTATAAAAATACGCAGCACTCATACAGAGACCTTCCTATTCGATACGGAGAGACCTCCACTCTGTTTAGAAATGAGGATTCGGGCGAGATGCACGGACTTACGCGTGTGCGCCAGTTTACAATATCCGAGGGACATTTGATTGTAAGACCCGACCAGATGGCCGAGGAGTTTAAGGGATGTCTTGCACTTGCCAAGTATTGTCTGGACACGCTGGGTGTTGGCGACGACGTCACATATCGTCTCTCAAAATGGGACCCTGAAAATAAGGAAAAGTATATCGGTGATGAGGAAACCTGGGAGTTTACTCAGGGGAGTATAAGGAGAGTGCTGACAGAGCTCGAAATTCCCTTCTATGAGGCGGAGGGTGAGGCTGCCTTCTACGGTCCTAAGGTAGATATTCAGGCTAAAAATGTATACGGCAAGGAGGACACCATGATAACCATACAGTGGGATGCCCTGATTGCCGAGCAGTTTGATATGTATTATATAGATGAGAATGGGGATAAGAAGCGCCCATATATAATTCATCGCACCTCAATCGGCTGTTATGAGAGGACGCTTGCATGGCTTATCGAGAAATATGAGGGTAAGTTCCCCACATGGCTCTGCCCTGAGCAGGTGAGAATACTTCCGATTTCGGATAAATTTGCAGACTATGCTGAAGAGATAAGGAAGGAGCTTGCAAGAAATGACATTGACGTGACGGTAGACGGCAGGAGTGAAAAGATTGGCTTTAAGATACGAGAGGCAAGGCTTAAGAAGATTCCTTATATGCTGGTGGTAGGACAGCAGGAGGTTGATGAGAGAAAGGTGTCCGTAAGAAGCCGCTTTGAGGGCAACGAGGGAACTCAGGAGCTGTCGGCATTTATAGATATGATATGTAAGGAAATCCGCACTAAGGAAATCCGCAGGGAGCTTCCTGAGGACGAAAAGAAAAAATAAGATATTGTAAAATATTATAAGCTGAAAAACAGAATAACATTTTAAAATTCAGTACAAACTAATTTTGCAACTCTTTAAGCTTTGCTTATAGATAAAGAGCTGTTAAAACTTTAAATGAGGTGCAGAAGGAGGTTTGTATGGCAGATTTAAAATGTGTTGTGGAAAACTGTGTCTACAATAAGGATGACCTTTGCTCAAAGGGAGATATTCTTGTGGGAGGGAGACATGCGAGCGTAATTGATGAGACATGCTGTGAGAGCTTTACCCAGAGGAGAGAGGGCTTTGACGCATTCACAAGCTCCATCTCCCATCCCTCAAAGACTATCAGCATTGATTGCGAGGCCTCTAAGTGTATACACAACGAAAACTTTAAATGCGTTGCCGAACATGTTGACATAAGAGGCTGCGGAGCGTGTGACTGTAGGGAAACTGCATGTGCGACCTTCACAGACAGGTAGTATAATCAATCCGGCTGTAGGTCCCATAAAAGCGGATTTAATTCCGCTTTTACATATATTACTTACCAAAATTACAATCACAAAATGTAAAATAAAAAGCTTGACATAAAAAAATAATTGTGTTAATCTAATAAAGCGTGCTGAGGGCACGATATAAACAAGCAGAGTATCCACTCTCACCTTACGGCGGAAGGCTGGTAAGCGTTGATATTTTCAATTAATGCGGGAGATTTCTTGCCGGATTGAATTTTTGTGGATAGCTGTGC
>JAJQGF010000060.1 GCA_021200695.1 Lachnospiraceae bacterium | reverse complement strand
CATCTGCCTCGCTGCTTTGCTTTCCCGAAGCTTTCAATTTTTTTAGAGCCTCCTCCGGACAAAGTAAATTATCGTAAGATATCTGCAATATCTCCGTCAATTTCTTTAACATTATTAAATCCGGCAGATTTTTGCCATTCTCCCACTTGCTGACAGCGGAAGCAGAAACATACAATTTGTCAGCCAGCTCCTTCTGATTTAGTCCCTGCTGTTTTCTTAATAATTTCAGCAGCTCGCCAAACTCCTTATTCTGTTTGTCCATCTTTTATTCCCTTTTGTTGTATTTCGTCGTAATTTAGCCTTGCTTTGTTGTAATTAAGTATATATTATTTATCATTGAAATAGCAAGGTCAAAATTATTCAAATCAGTGAGGTGCAAAACCTCATTCTAACAACAGGTCCATAACAGCTACCGCGTAATGTGTCTGTTTTTTCAGAAAATATTTGACTGAAGAGGAATTCAATAATCTGCGTATGAATAACCTCTAATAGCTTTATTTTCGGAGTTGCACATTTATTTTGAAAAGTATAACAAAAATAGGAGAAACACCTTAAATATGTGTTCTCCTACTTTAAAGCTGCTGGTGGCCGGACTTGAACCGGCACGGGATTGCTCCCGAGGGATTTTAAGTCCCTTGCGTCTGCCTATTCCGCCACACCAGCGGACGCAATGCATTACCTATGTAATGCAAATGGGTGGAGGTGGATTCGAACCACCGAAGCAAATTGCAGCAGATTTACAGTCTGTCCCCTTTGGCCACTCGGGAATCCACCCATTATATCTTTTAAGCCCTAACAATATGGAATTTTAGCATACATCCATATAAAATGCAAGCATCATTTTTATTAATGAATCCGCTATCGCGGCCATTCAGCTATCACCACGCTCATAATGGTACAGCAAAAAAGGATATTTTGAAAGCTGCACCTCTCCAAAAAATGTAATTTTATATCCTTCACCCTCAAGCTCTGCGATATAATCCTCATTTAACTCATTATAGGTGCAGTACCACACATTATCCGTCTCAGTCTCACCCCACCCGCCGTTCGTGATAATAGCATCCGGATAATAGTAGTGAAGCACTGTCCAGCCAATATGGGTGACACCGTCATTAATAAACTGCATATTTTCCACAGGTTCTCCGATTAGCTCCAGCGTCCCCTCAGTCCTTTCCTTCTCTTGTATTACAACAGACCTGTAATCCATATAGTCCTGAATACCAAATATGAACAGCATTAGGAGGAATAAAAATAGTATGACCTTTCCTGCCGCCGCGGCCCATCTCTGTCCATACGCATTTTTTATTCTGCCTAAAAGCCGAAACAGACTATGGCTCTCAAAACCAAGCATAAGTGCTATTATGCTGCACAAGGGATAAAAATATCTGACAGATATAAGCGGTCTCATAAAAATGCTCAGCCCGTATGCAAAAATCATAGTTCCTGCAATAGACAAAAATCCTATTACCGATGCACAGGTCTCAGCCGACCAGCCTTTAAGCGATGGCGTCACTACATTTATTGTAAGAACTCCCTTCCCATCCCTGCTGAAAAGCAAAATTCCCGATTCCGCTGCAAGCAGTATAAGAAGCATAATAATGACTGCCGGAATAATAAAACTGCTCATACGGCTTCCGCAGCCCAGCATATTTATGCTGTTTTCAAGAGTCTCTATCTCAGTCATCCACCAGTTCCCGCTCACCGACTTTGTCGCCCTGAACAGCTGTGTCAGCCACGGCGCATATGCCGCTACAAATAGTGCCATGGCCGCTATTCCTTTTATCCACTCTTTCCCCCGATACTTTATATATGCCGCAGCAAATGTAACAAACATCATTATCCCTGCTGCCACCAGCGCATAATAATGAGAATATGACGCCACCAGAGCCCATATGACAATCCCTGCCCATGCAGCGGGCTTATTATCCTCCATTATTCTATATGCACAGTAAAAACAGCCGAATATTCCGATAAACGCAAGCTCATACATCCTTACCTCCATATTATACTGCACGCAGGAGGCCGACAGCCCTGATATTATTACGAAAAAGGCTGCGGACATTTTTCCGATATGCTTTCTGACCAACGTAACTGCCATTATAATTCCCATAATAAAAGGCACATATGATGCAAAATGGTATACCGGCCCCGAGTATCCGAATATCTCTGCAAACATTTTAAGCCACAGATAATACAATGGAGGATGATTTTCCTCCAATGTAAGCACCTGAAAAATACCGCTTATATTATTTCGTATGAGATTAGCCGCATAGGCCTCGTCTCCCCACAAAACATTGTCAAAGATAAGAATGAAATTCAGCGCCGCCACAAGCAGCGCAAGAAGATAAAGCCCCGAGGGTATAATATATTTTACAATAATTTTGAAAAAGGATTTCTCAAGAAATTTATCCTTCTGCACACAAATTCGTATACCCGGTGAAGTACACAGCCATTCCACCGTGGCAATCACAAAAGCTGCTGCGGCTGTTACAAGGATATACTTAAATGCAAAGGATGCCGAGACATCCATTTTCTCCATAAAGGAGGTTCCCTCATCACACATAAGCGCCATCACAAATGAGGTCAGCAGATTTATAAGCATGGCATATATACAATAGCGTATCAATACCTCGCCACGGGCTTCTTTTCTGCCCTTGTTATATATCCTCTGACATAGCAGAGGTAAAATCGGCATAAACAGTTCGAAAATAACTGCCTGCATGTGTGTACTGCCTCCGTATTCTAAATAATTGTTCCTTTACTGTCATATTTAAGAATGGTAGCCGAGGTTTTGGGCAGCTCTATCTTTATCTTTCCAACATGGATATCATAGGCGGCGCCGTTCATCAGATATCCGTTCTCGTTCGATTGTATGAGAGTAAGCATTCTGCCCTTCTTCGGTATCCCCACCTCCCAGACTGTAATCTCTCTGGTAATAAAATGGTCATTATTATTAATCAGTATTATGCACTGTCCTTCTCTGTTAAACCGGGCATATGCCATATAATTATAGTCACTGTCAACATATTTCAGAGAACCGCAGCGAAGCTCAGGATTCTCACGGCGTATACGGATAATATCCTTATGAAACGCAATCATTGCCTTATCCTCATGTCCCCATGGATATGTCCTTCTGTTGTCAGGGTCGGTAAATCCGCACAGACCCGCTTCATCCCCATAATAAATAGTCGGCGCGCCAATCCATGTCATCTGCATGGCAACAGCCTCACGAAATACTGCTTTATTAACATTTTCCTCCGCTGCCTTTGGTCCGAGTGTATTGGTTCGGCCTACCTTATGGTTGGTTCTTGTAAGAAATCTTGAGTGGTCGTGATTTGACAGCTCATTCATTGCCACCTGCCAGCTTGGCATGGCAAAACTAGCGCTGTGGTGCTTCATTGCACCCCAGAAGCTGTCTGCATTTCCAAGTAAATCCTCACGAAAGTCATCGCTGTGCTTCTCCATTCCGGTTAGGAACCATGTGACAGGCTCCATAAACGCATCATAGTTCATCACCGTGTCCCACTCATTGCCCTGAAGCCAGTCTCTTGTATTGCCGTAATGCTCTGCAAGAATTATTGCATCAGGATTAGCCTCCTTTACAGCCTTCCTGAAATCTGCCCAAAAGTGATGGTTAAAATCCTGCGTATGCCCCAAATCCGCTGCTACGTCAAGCCTCCAGCCGTCCGCATTATATGGCGGAGACACCCACTTTCTGGCTATGCCAAGTATATATTCATAAAGCTCGTTAGAATTCTCATAGTTCAGCTTTGGCAGAGTATTATGTCCCCACCAGCCGTCATAAGCGCTGTTATAAGGCCATGCGTTCTGGTCAAAAAAATCAAAATATGACCTGTAAGGACTATCCCCGCTTATATAAGCGCCCTTTTCGTAGCTTTCCGCATTCTCGTATATGCGCTCTCCGTCCATCCATTTATTAAATGAACCGCAGTGATTAAATACACCGTCTAATATTACCCTTATACCTCTCCTGTGAGCCTCTTCAACAACTCTGGCGAAAAGCATATTGCTGGCTTCCAGATTTGCTTTATTGGTAACCCGGTTGATATATCGGGAGGCAAAACGGTTTTCATTCTGACCCTCCTCAAGCAGCTCTCCCCTGTCATCCACTATTTTTCCGATATGGGGGTCAATATTGTCATAATCCTGAATATCATATTTGTGATTCGAGGGAGACACAAACAGAGGATTAAAGTAAATCACCTCGACACCCAAATCCTCAAGATAATCTAATTTATCTAATACTCCCTGCAAATCACCGCCATAAAACTCCCGGACATCCATTTGCTCCGGATATCTGTACCAATCCTCAACATGGTGTACATGGTCATTAATGTAACTATACTCATCGGTCAGCACATCATTTGTGGTATCTCCATTATAAAAACGGTCCACATATATCTGGTACATTACAGCGCCCTTTGCCCATGCCGGTGTCTTAAAGCCCGGAATAATGACAAAATCATAGTATTTGTTTACATCCTGCACAAGACCGCGTACATCAAAATATCCCACAACCTTTCCGGTCTGCACCTCAAAATGATATGTGACCTTTTCATTATCAAGCTGCAACTCATGGGAATAAAAATCAAAGTTTTCAGTAACCTCTGTTTTGAACATAAGCTCTTTCTGATTATCCATAACCAGAAAAACCCTGTCAACATTGTTTCTTGCCGTGCGGAATCTGATGGTTACCCTGTCGTAAGGTAACGGCTCAGCAGGTGTGACATATTCCTCTGTCGTATCAGAGTACAATGCTCTTCTGTTAAATACCGGACGCATATTGGCAATGTACTGCTGGTTCAGCTCAGCCTGCCGAAGTTTTTCCAAATCCATTTGAATTAACCCTCTCTCATTTATCTCGCTACTTCTTTTTTTATCAGTTCTTTTTCGATTATTATACTTTTTAATAGCCCACATATACCTATTTTACCTAAAAGAGTAAAATACCACAATAGTTTTTTATAAAAGGACAGTAAAAAGGACAGCAATTAAAGCTGTCCTTTTTAGAGAAGGTATTTCTTTCTTATGGGGTATAGCAAAAACTATATAATGTATTGGGGGGTTACGAGTATTATAGTAACATTTATACCCACTTTTGACTACTCTCATTTTGCACAAATATTACAAAAACGCATATGCGTTTTTGTGCAAAAATGCTATAGCAGTGCTTCAACTCCACTTATATCTGAACTATTCTCCCTGTCGAACAGCGCCTCAAATTCTTCCCTTGAGATTTTCTCCTTCTCAAGCAAAAGCCCGGCACATTTATTAAGCACTTCCCTGTGCTGCAAAATTATCTCCTTTGCTTTCGCATAACAGTCGTCAATAATTTTCTTTACCTCTCTGTCAATCTCACCGGAAATGACTTCACTGTGTGTCTTTGCATGTGCAAGGTCACGTCCTATAAATACTTCATCGTCGTCATCATCATAGCATATAACTCCGATGTTGTCAGACATGCCATATCTGGTAACCATTCTGCGGGCTTCCTTTGTCGCCTTCTTAATATCACTTGAGGCACCGGTGGTTATATCCTTAAATATTATTTCCTCAGCAATACGGCCCCCTAATGAAACCATTATATCCTGAAGCATCCTGCCCTTAGTCATAAACATTTCATCCCTCTCGGGAAGCGGCATCGTATATCCGGCGGCGCCATTACCCGTTGGAATAATAGAAACGGCATATACCGGCCCGACATCGGGAAGCACATGAAATAATATGGCATGACCCGCCTCATGGTATGCGGTAATTTCCTTCTCCTTGCTGGAAATAATACGGCTTCTTTTCTCCGCGCCTATTCCTACCTTTACAAATGCCTTTTTAATATCCTCCTGTGACAAATATACCTTATCCTTCTTAGCAGCAATAATAGCTGCTTCATTTAACAGATTTTCCAAATCTGCTCCTGTAAATCCCGCCGTGGTGCGGGCAATCTGCTCTAAGTCCACATTATCTGCAAGAGGCTTATTTTGAGAATGAACCTTCAATATCTCCTCGCGGCCGCCTACATCCGGCACTCCCACTGCGACCTTTCTGTCAAATCTTCCGGGACGCATAATCGCCGGGTCAAGAATGTCCACCCGGTTAGTAGCTGCCATGACAATAATTCCCTCATTTACTCCAAAGCCGTCCATTTCAACAAGTAATTGGTTAAGGGTCTGCTCACGCTCATCGTGTCCGCCCCCCATACCTGTACCACGTCGTCTTGCTACTGCATCGATTTCGTCTATAAAAACTATACAAGGCGCATTTTTCTTTGCCTCCTCAAATAAATCCCTCACTCTGGAGGCGCCGACGCCAACATACATTTCCACAAAATCAGAACCGGAGATACTGAAAAACGGCACTCCCGCCTCTCCCGCTACAGCCTTTGCAAGCAGCGTTTTACCAGTTCCAGGAGGCCCCTCAAGCAGAACTCCCTTAGGAATCCTTGCGCCAACTCTTGTAAACCTGCCGGGCTCTTTAAGGAAATCCACTATCTCCTCAAGCTCCTCCTTTTCCTCCCTGAGTCCTGCGACCTTATCAAAAGTGACGTTCTTGTCACCTGATGTCATTTTTGCCCTGCTTTTGCCAAAATTCATCATTTTTGCTGCAGCGCCGCCCCCGGAATTCTGCGCGCTCATCATCATAAAAAGAAACATTACTACAATTATGACGACAATCAATGGAATTAACGTGGTCAGTATCCAGCTATCCTTTTTTACATTTTCGACAACAGGGTCATATCCATATTCCCTGACTAAATCCTCAAGCTTTGTGATGTCCGTTGCATACAGCTTTTTATCAACACCGCTTTTAAGAGTTACCTCGAGATACCCCGTAGGGGACTCCTCGTTAGGTATCACATACATTTCCTCTATATTATCTTCTTCCATATCCTGAATAAGCTCGGACCTGGTGTATTCCTCAGAATAGCTTTTTATCTGAGTAAGTACAAAAATCAGCCCTGCCAAAAGGATTATAAAAAAGAAATATGAATTATAACTTCTTCCGCTCTGCTTCAAAATATATCCTCCTGATGCTACCGTTATGTTTATCCCTAATTGAACTCAACTGCTCCAATATATGCAAGGTTTCTATACTTCTGATTGTAGTCAAGACCATACCCTACTACAAACTTATCCGGAATGTTAAAGCATGTGTAGTCCACCTTTACATTGACAACCCGCCTATCAGGCTTGTCAAGCAGCGTACAGAGTCTCAAAGACTTAGGCTCTCTGGCTCCAAGCGTCTCAAGCAGATAGCTTAATGTCCTGCCACTGTCAACGATATCCTCAACAACTATGACATCCTTTCCCTTTATTGACTCATCTAAATCCTTGACAATTTTGACAATACCGCTGGATTTTGTGTCGCTGCCATAGCTTGAAACGGACATAAAATCAAGTGACACGGGAACGGAAATTCTCTTTGCCAGCTCACACATAAAAAAGCTTCCGCCCTTAAGCACACATATCAGATGCACGGACCTGCCTTCATAATCCCTGCTTATCTGTTCTCCTATTTCTCTTATTCTTTTGTCAACCTCCTCCTCCGTCAAAAGTACCTTAATTTGCTCTGCCATTTTTATCCTCCGTTTCAATGTCTTCACAGGCGTTAATCAATTGTGCCTGCAAAATATGCTTTGTATTTTCTGTAACCTTGTAATGCTCACTAATCCTGTAGCCTATGACCCACACTATATGAGCGCCGTCTGCAAGCAGCATAATCACTTCCCTGTCCGCCGCCGGTATTTTTTCATTTATAAAATATTCCTTAAGCGGCTTATGGATTTCGCGTCCGCTCTTATCTGCAATGGAAATATAATCTCCCGGCTGTCTGGTGCGAAGCACTAAAGACTGTTCTATTTTATCATAATCAAACCATTTAGTATACTTTTTTTGAGGAGCTTTCCGATTATTTTCCGCATTTACGGGAAATTTTTCAAATTTTAATATACTTTTATCCAAAGCTGCCGGCAAATTTCCCTCCAAAGCACACATCTCCGACGCCCTGTATAAAAAAACCCTGTTATATTCACGCCGCCCGATTATTCCAAAGGGCAGGCTGACAGAGGGATTTCCTTTTTTAAAAAAAAGTTCATTCAATTCAGCCACATGCACACTTGCAATATCTCTGCCGTGAGGGCTTAATTCCATTAAAAGCTCATATAAGAGCCTCCTTGCAATAACGGGCGCCTCCTTCTGAAATTCCTCCACATCAAAAATATATCCGTTATTTTCTTTTTTAACACATTTTTCCTTAAAAGCATATGTTTTCAGCAGCAGATAATTATTTATCTCCTCAAGCTCGTCCGCCGCACGTGCTATATGCTCAATGCTTCCGCCGGATATCTCCTGCTCGGCATATGACAGAATATGATGTCGTATTCGGTTTCTGGTATAGTCATCCCCCTCATTAGTTTCATCAGTGCAAAAGCCGATGCCTCTTTCCTCTAAATATTCCTCTATTTCTGACCTCTTAAGGCAAAGAAGAGGCCGTACTATTTTATCCCTCACAGGGCGTATGCTCCCAAGTCCCTTTATTCCACTCCCTCTGAAGAGATTATAAAGCATAGTTTCACTCTTGTCGTTCATATTGTGTGCCACGGCAATTTTGTCTGCATGCAGCTCATCTGCTATACGGTTAAAGGCATTATACCTTACTATGCGTCCCATCTCCTCTTCAGAACGATGCTGCTCATATGCGAGCTCACGCACATTCTCTCTGACCAGATAAAACGGAAGCTGCATGCTCTCACACAGCTTTTCCACAAATGCCGCATCCTCCGCGGCATCCGGCCTTATTCCGTGGTTTATATGCACCACGTATAATGAAAGCGGCATTTTTTTTTGCAGCTCGCGCAATACAAACAAGAGGCAAACTGAGTCTGCCCCTCCCGATACACCTGCAACTACACGGTTCTGTGGTTCAAATATATGATGCCTTCCAATATAGGAAAACACTTTTTCCTCTGTAAGCTTATATTTTTCCATATAGAATAAATGTATCTCAAAAAACGTGAAAAATCAAGTCACTACATTTCCGCTTTAGCTCTGCACAGGTACACGATTATTTCTCCACACACCTGCTACAAGCACTGTCATATCATCCCGAATCTGTCCACCGCTAAGACAAAGCACGGTCTGCAAAAGCTTTTCCGCAATTTCCCCAGGATTTAGCTCTGTAAGCGCGCTTATGGCTCTTTTCATTGTTTCCTCATAATCATGCCCGCTTAAAGCGTCCAGGACTCCGTCTGTCATCATTATAAGATAATCGCCGCTCATCAGCGATACCTTTTCAATATCTGTATTTTCCGTACAAAGAATGCCAAGAGGCAGACTCTCCATACCTATCTGGTCTACATATTCACCTCTTTTTAAGAACGAGGCGGCAGCACCCACCTTGCGTATCTCGCATTCTCCGCTGTATAGGTCAAGCTCGCACAAATCAAGAGTAGGATGATTGCATTCCTCACCCATTGCAAAAAAAGCTGTGTTTACCATGTGAATAGCGGTATCCGCGTCATATCCCGTTTCAAGCATCTTCTCCATTAAATCCAACACCCTTTCACTGCCGCTGCATGCCTCCTCACCTGAGCCTGTCCCATCGGAAAGTATAAGCTTTACCCTGCCCTTTTCAAGCTCGGTTACAGAATAATTGTCTCCTGACACATTTTCATTATCCTTAACCGCTCTGGAAAAACCGGTCAGCACAATATATGGCGGCTCCTCCACAAAAACAAAGGTCTTTTCCTCGCGCTCTACAACCGACGGCCCTGAAACTGACAGGCGAAGCTGCCTTTTCAGCAGCACGGACAGCATATCTGCCACCTCCTGGCCGGACACAG
This sequence comes from Lachnospiraceae bacterium, assembly GCA_021200695.1. Classification (GTDB taxonomy): domain Bacteria; phylum Bacillota; class Clostridia; order Lachnospirales; family Lachnospiraceae; genus Acetatifactor. Next base: position 8,751 of record JAJQGF010000060.1, on the reverse strand, counting down.
AGCTTTTCTTTTCTGTATAAAGACTCAGTCCCACTGTAAATCTGCCTTTTTTATCAGGAATATAATACGCGTCCGCAACGCTTATGCCCTCCTCGGCAAGATTATATGCAATCAGCCTTCTCCGTCTCTCCTCCATAGGCTCATATTCTGATATTTCCTCTGCGACACGCTCCATAATTCGCGCTACAACATTCAGATTGTCGCTTACAACACGTCGGTTCTCATATAAATTCTGCGCTCTCAAAAGGCTTTCCCTATCCCCGGCTTCCGAGGTAATAATATCTGAAAACTCCCTCGACAAGTCACAAAGGCTTTCCGCGTATCCCAGCAGTCTTTGTCTGCACATCCCGGGCATCCACACCGACCTATAGCCCTTTTTATTTTTACTGTTTATCCTGTTTTTATCTCTGACATGCGCCAAATCCACACTCCACTCCATATTTTCTCCAATCTGCCGCACAACAGCGGCGCTCCGCACTTATCAATATTGTACGGACGTACACTCGATTATAATTATCGCAGAACGGAATTTTTGTCAAAAACGGTATGTCGAATCTTTTTTATTTTGCGACAGAATATAACAAAAAACAAAAAGCAGGATTTTACTCCTGCTTAAATAATATCTCTCCTTCATATACAAGCCCCAGCTTATCCTTTGCAACCTCTTCAAAGAAAGCCTTAGTCTGTGTATAAATTCCATATTCCTCGATTTCCGTACTTCGTTCCTTTTCAGATTCAATCTCAGCGCTCAGCTGCGCCTCCTTAACCGAATATTCTTCAATTTTCTGTTTAAGCTCAATACTTCTCCATGCAACCGCAACCATAATGAGCACAACCACTAAAACAGCCATAAACATACTGAAACGATTCTGCCGACGCTTGCGGTAAGCGACTCTGCCTCTTGCCATATTTTTCTCCATATTCCGTATACCACAGCACGGTATACTTAACGGTCAGAATTATGTAACCCTGATAATGATATTTTAAGCATTTTAACGAATATCGTCAACTTCTTTTTTACACGATAAAAGCATTTGGCAATCGGGCGCAGCACGATTCCCGCTGCCCCGCCTGTGAGCCTCCTGATTTTTATTAAAATTGCTGAGGTATACTTTACAAAAAATGCGCTGATGAACCTTATATAAAAGCACATTCCCGCAAGCGCGCCAAGCACCGCAAACCATCTTAACATTCCATCGCTGAATCTGTACATAAGAATAAAGACACGTCCGCCGCAATATATCCAGAAGCCAATGTCTTCAAGAGACACCATTCCCTCACTGTGCGGGAAAACACGTCTTATAACTCGTATTATATCATATAAAAAGGTTATATAAACTCCGGTATAAATCGCATAAAATAAAAAGATGTTTTCATCCGACATAGAGCGCCCTCTATCTGAAAAGTCTGGTTAAGAGGGATTCCCCCTTTTGCCCCGAACCGCTTACGTCAGAATAGGTGAGACTGTCTATCTTACCCTCCACGTCAACTTCACCTTTGTCCAGAGTCAGGCGGTTAACGTGAAGTTCATCTCCCTTAATCATTAGCATGCCCTGCTCTGTTTCAAGCAGAATTTCATGTATGTCAAAGGACAGCACATCATTTATACCGTTAAGTGTGCAGGTCTTTCGGTTAGTCATGGTAACCTTGTGCATACGGGATATTCCGTTTAAGTCTTCCATATCTCCTCCTGATTTAATACTGTTCCCTACTGAGCGCTTTCTTATAGTATAAAGTATATTAACAGAAGGCTGATAAAATGCATTAATCTCTATATATATCTGAAAAGCTCCTTTGCCTCATCCTTTTTCACGGTCTCCTGAACATCCAGAACTTCAACCTTTACCTCTTTATTTCCAAAGGCAATGGTTATAATATCACCCTGCTTTACGTTAGCAGATGCCTTGGCCGGCTTATCATTTATAAAAACTCTTCCGCTGTCGCATGCTTCATTTGCCACGGTACGGCGTTTTATAAGCCTTGATACCTTCAAATACTTGTCTAATCTCATCATAATCCCCCTTTCACGGCGTAGTCGGAATTATTAGTGCTGCTTATCCGGGTTTAAAAAAGCGCATCTGTCATATGACAGATGCGTTTCGACAATTCTCTTTAAGCCTTTAATTAGTTAAGGGCATCCTTTAAAGCCTTGCCAGCCTTGAACTTAGGAGCCTTTGAAGCCTTAATCTTCATAGCCTTGCCGGTCTGAGGATTTCTGCCCTCTCTTGCTGCTCTCTCAGTAACCTCGAAAGTACCAAAACCAACCAACTGAACCTTGTCACCCTTCTTTAACTGCTCGGTAACTACATCTGTGAAAGCCTTAACTGCCTTTTCTGCATCTTTTTTGGAAATAGCAGCTTCTTCAGCAATAGCTGCAACTAATTCTGTCTTGTTCATTTTGAACTCCTCCTATATGAGTTTTCTAAATAGTATATCAGTAGACGCCCTCTTAAGACACCTATGTGTATATATATATCTGTTTTTCTTTAATTTGTCAAGATATTTTCCCATATTTGCGGCTTTTTTAATATTTATACACTTTAATTTAATCGCTCAGCAGAGAATCTAACGCTTCGGACAAAATTGATGCCACAGTATCGCTGCTGCTTACCTCTAAATCAGCAAACGAATAAGATATATCCTTGTCCTCCTCATCTATCTGCACTGTATAGCTTCTTGTAGTATATCCCGATTTTCTCAGGGTTATTACATGTGAGCCTGAGGTTTTTTCCAAGCTGCAGGGTGAAATGCCGACATAGCTTCCGTCCAGATATACCTCAACATCTTCCGGTGCATCTATATATACCTTGTAATAATCTGTCGTGGTATCAACCGTCTCTGTTTCCGTATCCTCCGCAGCTTCCGTACTGCTTTCCGACTCATCATCAGCATCGTTTTCCTCATCAAGCACAATGCTTATTCCTGCCGATTCCTCCCCGACACGAAGATATTGCGTAAGAGACTGATATCCGTCGGCTCTGGCAATCAGCTGATGTATACCGTATTCAAGTACAATCGGCTGTGACGCATCTACCTTAGTACCATCCACATAAAGCTCTGCATCTGATGGCTCAAGAGAAAACAGTACTGTTCCCGTTCTGGGCTCCTCGACCTTTAAATCTCCTATGTCAAGCGTTGTCTCCTCATCTCTGTTTATGACTACACTCTTGACTCCTCCGCTGCCCTTATAGCTGATGTTTACCTGATAGCTTCCCTCCGGAACAGTAAGCAGCATATCCTCGGTAATCCTCTGAACCTGGGTCTGTCCTATCTCAATCCAGCCGCCTACAAAGCTCTCAGCATTTGCAAGGCGTAAATATCCATGACCCTTTTCAACTACCACGCTTAAAACTGTGTTATCTATGCCCTGAAAGCTTAATATATCAGCAGCATTAAGCTCCATCTCCTCTATAGAGCGTCCCTGGGACAAATACTGTGTATTGTCGAACAGCTTATATATTTCATCTCCAATGGATACCTCCATTTTAACTGTGTTAAATTCATATTTTTCCACATTATCATAGTGCCATGCGGCAGAGGAAACAGACATTGTAGTAAGACGCTTTTTTGATTTTAAAAATGTCACATCTACAATATCTCCTATATCTATCTGGCTGAGAGAGATACTCTCTCCGAATTTATTATAAAGCTTTGTCGCGCCATCGTAGGAGAGTGTATATTTTTTTCCGACGTCAAGGTTTAAAAAAGTAAGCGTCCCGGCCTCAGTATCTCTCCCTATAAGTATAGGGGTGTCCGCAGAATCATAGCTGTCCGGCTTTGTGGCCACAAATCCCGTATCAACATACGAGGTTTCCGACTCTCCCTCTGACCCGGATATGGAATTGTTCTCTCTCCACACAATAAAAAGTAAAGCTGTAATAACTGCCAGAGACAGCCCTAAGCTTACAAATACCCTTTTCATTGGTCCCCTGCTTTTTTTTCTTTTCCTCACCATGTACTCCTTGCCCTATTTTCGCAATACCTCTACATCCCTGAACACCTCGTTGAGAAACTGCTGCTTCTGTGTCTCCTGATTTATAAGCTTATCAAGCTTTTCACCATTTCGGTCCGGTATCCATGTTTTTCTGGAATTATAGTAGAAATTCACTATCTTCCAAAATTTCTCCGGATATGCCAGACGATAATACAAATCAATAAAGCCTACCGCAGATATCGGACGCTCATCGGAATAGCCTTTAAGCAGCTCCCTTCCCAGCGATACTGACCAATTACTTTTTTCCAACAGCTTCCGCATAAGCAGATATAAATCCCTTATACCGTCATCAGGCTGACATTTCTCAAAGTTTATAAGAAACCATTCTCCCCCTGATTTAATTATATTATGATACTGATAATCTCCATGACAGTATGTATATGCCGGAATATTTATTTTAACGGAGGAATTATCATTTCCGTATAATCTGCAGTATTCATTCCACTCCTCCGTAACCGAAAGCGCCTGTTCAAGAAAAAGATTATAGGTATTCAGCAGACATATCTCGAACCATGATTTTTGTCCTCTCTGCGTTAAATATTTACGGACACGCTTCAGCTCACGATTACGCTTTTCATATTCCTTTGCCGGTGAAAATAGCTCAGGCATTTCCGCCGTCTCCGGAGTATATTCCGCACATCCATGCAGCTTTGCCAAAAGCTTCACGGCACTTATGCATTCAGCTTTATCATAAATATTACATTCACAACCTTCTCGGTATGTCTTTAAAATATATGTGCTTCCATCAGTGTCCTTTACTGAAAGCTTTCCCTCTTTAGTCGGAATAAGCAGCTCTGCATAAACCTCACCTGCTTCCTCTATACGATGCAGAAGCTTATCCTGCATTTTCAGCCTATCCTCGTTGCCTGTATATTCCTTAAATATAAGACATCCGTCACTCGTATCACACAGAATGGCGCCTCTGCCTTTCCTGGTGCGAAGCACCTCAATATCATACTGTTCTAACAAAGCGACAGCCCTATCATTCAAAATATGTCCCTCCTGCCATAAACCTTATAAAGCTTCTGATAAGCTATATTATGAAGAGACATTCAAAAGTATGTTAAAGGGACATGTCGTGTGCCTTTTTAAGCAAAATTTCCTTCGTATTGTACTCAGGATTCTCAAGAACTATCTCAAGAAGCTTTGACAATACCTCTCCTATTCTTCTGCCCGGCTCCATTCCTCCGTCAATCAAATCATTTCCGGTCACTGCAAGCATCTTAAGAGATACACATTGTTTTTCGTCGCATATAGTATGATAATAATCCGACATTTTTCTGAGGGCTTCAAGCTTATCCTCACGCATATACATGCTCTGTGCCATAATATCCGCCCTCTTCACCAATAGAAATTCTTCAAAAATGTCATTTCCGATTCTGCTTACCGCACGCCTCACAAAACCGAGACTAGGCTCTACGCCGTTGCCATAGTCATGGTAACGCACCAGCCTGCACACTCTTTTGATTGTTTCATTGTCAAATTTAAGCCTTCTTAATATATCTCTTGCCATAGCCTCACTTACCGACGGATGTCCGTGAAAATGTGTAATACCATTTTCATCAAGCTTCATTGTTGCGGGCTTACCGATATCATGAAGCAGCATGGCTATACGCAAATCCTTTTGCGGAGGAATCTCCAGAAGCGCATGAAGTGTATGCTCACCTACACTATAGCTGTGATGCGGGTGATTCTGCGGAGTTTCCATCGCAATATCAAACTCGGGAAGAAACACCTTCGTTACACCCATCTCATAAGCAATTCTCAGATAATCGGGATGCTTTGAGACAAGCAGCTTAACAAGCTCCGTCTGAATTCTCTCCGCGCTGATTATTTTTAAATTAGGCGCCGCTATGCTTATTGCATCGCCCGTATCTTTATCTATGGAATATCCCATCTGCGCTGAAAAGCGTATGGCTCTCATTATTCTTAAAGCATCCTCGCCAAATCTTTCTCCGGCATTTCCCACGCAGCGTATAAGCTTTGCCTCTATATCCTTCATTCCGCCGAACATATCAATTAATCCGGCCTCGTCATTATATGCCATCGCATTAATAGTAAAATCCCTGCGCCTTAAGTCCTCAAAAAGACTCGGGGTAAAGGTTACGCTTTCCGGATGTCTGCCGTCCTCATATTTTCCGTCAATACGATAGGTGGTCACCTCAAAGCCTTCATTGCCAAGCATTACCGTAACCGTACCGTGCTTAATTCCCGTATCAATTGTTCTTTTAAAAAGAGCCTTTATTTCCTCCGGCTTTGCCGATGTAGTAATATCCCAATCCTCCGGAGTACGCCCCAGAATGGAATCTCTGACACAGCCGCCAACGACATATGCCTCACCACCGGCAGCAGTAATGGTATCAATTATATATTTTGCCTTATCAGGTATATTTATTTTCATATCCTCTAATCCTTTAGAACAAACTCGTCTATCACTTCTACAAGACCGTCCTCATCGTTTGTTCCGGTTATATAATCTGCCGCTTCCTTTACAACCGGCTTGGCATTGCCCATCGCAACTCCTACTCCGGCATATTTTATCATCGTAATATCATTAAAGCTGTCGCCACAGCAAATAGCGTCTTCTCCTGTAAGCCCTACTGTCTCAAGCATTTTGTCCAGAGAGGCAGCTTTGTCAACATTTTTAGGCATAATTTCTATGAAAAATTCCTCTGAGCGATAGACGCTTGCATATTCTCCATGCACAGACTGCAGTATTTTCTCATATTCCGCAGCCTCCTCTGGCGGTGCCGTCATCAGGCATTTATTAATATCAAAGTTTACAAATTCCTTAAAGTTGCTGACCACTTCGATTTCCATGCCATTGATATGAGCCTCCCACTTTACATAATCGTCAGGCTCAAAGGCAGAAATAACCTTATCCCCAAAATAAGTTATAAGCCCGCAGCCATGCTCAGAAGCAAAATCATACAGCTTTGGTACAATATGAAGAGGCAGCGTCCTCTGATATATAATATTTCCGCTTTTACATTCAACAATTCTTCCGCCGTTAAATGCCAGCAAGTACCCTCCGTATTTTTTTAGCTCAAGCTCGTCCTCATATCTGCGCATTCCGGGTGTGGGACGTCCTGATGCAAGAATAACCTTGTGTCCACGCTTCATTATATTCTGAATTCCCTGTCTGGTAGCAGGTGTAATCTGCTTGTCCGAATTTGTAAGCGTACCGTCTATATCGAGCACTAATACCTTTTCTCCCATTTTTTTCCTCATTTCCAATATTTATAAGACCAGTCCTATACCTTTACGGCGCTGTCACGCTGCAGCTCTTTTAAAAAGCTTATCACAAGAGGCAGAGATATGCAAAACGAACATATGTCTGAGCACATCTGGCTCATCTGCACTCCCAGCAGACCGATAAGCATAGGAAGAATTATTATAAAAGGTATAAAAAATAGTCCCTGTCTGGCAGATGCCAATATGGATGCCCTTCCTGCCTTTCCAACAGACTGCAGCATCATATTGCTCATAACTATCCATGCATTTAACGGAAATGCAACACATTGAAAGCGCATTGCAACCATTCCTATTCTCACCACATCCGCATCGCCTTTTCTGAAAATTGTAATAATAGGCTCAGCAAATATAAACAGAAGTACAGATATTATTACCAGAAATACGGCGGCATATTTTACACAGAAAAAGAAAGCCTCCCTGACTCTGGCATATTTTTTCCCGCCGTAATTCATTCCGCACACGGGCTGAAAACCCTGTCCAAATCCAATAAGGGCGGAGTTTGCAAACATCATTACCCTGTTTACGATTGACATTCCGGCAATCGCTGCATCACTGTATATTCCTCCGTAGGTGCCTGCCGCATGATTCATACATATCTGTGCCAGACTTCCGAGTCCCTGTCTGAATAATGAAGGGAGGCCTCCCTTTACTATCTCTATAAGATACCTTCCGGTGGGATGAATATTTTTAAATCTGATGCGTATATTTCCGCCCTGCCTGCTCATCACAAGCAATATAACAAAGCTTACCATCTGGCTGCCTGTTGTGGCAAGCGCAGCGCCTGAAATACCCATGCCACATACAAATATTAAAAGAGGGTCGAGAATGATATTTAAAACCGCGCCGGATACAATACCTACCATTGCATATGATGCACTTCCCTGAAACCTCAGCTGATTATTAAGCACTAAGGATGACATCATAAAGGGTGTTCCGATAAGAATAATACGCAGATAATCCACTGTGTATGGAAGAATTGTTGTTGTCGAGCCCAGGAGCACCGCCAACGGCTCTATAAAAATAAGCCCTATACCTCCCAATATCACACCTGTGATAAACGCACAGAAAAAACCATTTGCGGCCATTTTCTCAGCATCCTCATATTCTCCCGCTCCCAGCATTCTGGAAATACTGTTACCCGAGCCATGTCCAAAGAAAAAACCGCATGCCTGTATAAGAGCCATCACGGAAAACACTATGCCGACAGCCGCCGTCGCCTGAGTATTTATTTTTCCGACAAAAAAAGTATCTGCCATATTGTAAAAGGACGAAACCAACATACTTATTATTGTCGGAACTGCCATCTGACATACAAGCTGTGGAATTGGCTCACTCTGCATGTATGCAACTTTTTCCTGCCGGCTCATATTATTAATGTTCATTATTTTTAACCTCTTTACACTGTTTTTCTAAAATAAGACGAGTCCCTTAAAATAAATAGGGGACCCGCCGGAATTTCTTTTATTGTGCCTCAGAGGCTGTCTCTGAAGCCTCTTCTGTTG
>JAJQGF010000141.1 GCA_021200695.1 Lachnospiraceae bacterium | reverse complement strand
ATACGGCGCTTAATATCTGCTTTAGGCTTAAGGAGGATATGGCTGAATCGGCGGCAAGGGTGAAAATAATTTTTGCCGGGACTGCGGCTGCGGCAGTGTCAGCCGTCTGTATCCTGGCAGCATGGAGACAGACTCAGGTTACGGAGGCACTGTATTACACTGAAAAAATGTGTTATGAGCAGGATACTTCGATTGCAAGAGAGCTGATAACCAGAATAGATGAGGTCAGAGGACATAATTGGTATCCTGTTGTAATTATCGGAACCTATGGCTTTAAAGAAAATCATGCCTGCGTATTGGGCGAGACGATTGGCCGTTCTTTTTTTGAGCATGATGCCGATGTTGAGCCGAGATTTTACTGGAGTACAAGAAGGGCGCTGGGACTTATGCATGTGCTTGGCTATAATTATGAGCAGGTGGTCGAGCCTGAGATGATTGCCATAGCAATGGAGGACAGTAAGTATATGCCGGAGTGGCCAAACGAGGGCTGCGTACAGGTTTATGATGATATGATTATTGTAAAGATGAGTGATTTTGATGAATAAAAGGAGACTGCTTATGAATAGTGTCTATGATAAACTGCAGAATTGTCTGCACTGTGTCAGAAAAATGACAGATTTTGTTCCGGAGGTCGCGATAGTGCTGGGTTCGGGTCTGGGAGATTATGCGGATACAATAGATATTAAATATGAGATAGACTATTCGGCAATTGACGGATTCCCGGTTTCTACGGTGCCCGGGCATGCGGGAAAATTTATTTTTGGATATATAGATAATATTCCTGTCGTATGCATGAAGGGACGCGTGCATTATTATGAGGGATATGATGTGTCGGAGGTCGTTCTTCCCACAAGGCTGATGATGCTTATGGGAGCAAAAATCCTTTTTCTGACAAATGCCGCAGGCGGAGTGAACACTTCCTTTCACGCGGGAGATTTGATGCTTATAAAGGATCATATATCTGTTTTTGCACCAAATCCGCTGATTGGTCCCAATATTGATGAGCTTGGAGTGCGCTTCCCGGATATGAGCAGTGTGTATGACAGAGAGCTTCAGGCGGTTATTCGACGCACTGCGGCTGAAAATAATATATTTCTTCAGGAGGGAAACTATGCGCAGTTAACCGGTCCCTCATTTGAATCTCCTGCAGAAATACGGCTGCTGAGGACACTCGGCTGTGATGCTGTGGGAATGAGCACGGTTGTCGAGGCCATTGCGGCAAATCACTGCGGAATGAGAGTATGCGGCATATCCTGTATCAGCAATCTTGCGGCAGGTATGGGTGAAAGACCGCTCTGTCATGAGGAGGTTCAGGAGGCGGCGGATATGGCTGCACCGAGGTTTAAGAGGCTTGTTACGGAATCTGTCAAGGGATTCGGACTTTAAATGCATAATAGAGGAGTCAGCGCTTATGGGCATGGAGGAATGTGAAATAATTCATGATAATAGGCCTTTTGATAAAAGGAGGCTTATAAGGTCTGCGCTTGACGCAAGGGAATATGCATACGCGCCATATTCTCATTTTACGGTAGGAGCGGCGCTTCTTACGGCAGACGGAGAGATATTTACAGGAGTCAATATTGAGAATGCCTCATATGGGGCAGCCAACTGTGCCGAGAGAACAGCAATATTCAAGGCCGTCTCAGAGGGAAGAAAATGCTTTAAGGCAATAGCCATAGCCGGAGGAGATGAAAAGGGGAAGCCTTTGACTTATGCATATCCGTGTGGAATATGCAGGCAGGTTATGAGTGAGTTCTGCGATGACAGCTTTGTTATATTGGCTGCAAGGGATGAAGACGATTATGTTGAAATGAAATTATCCGAGCTGCTGCCATATGGCTTTAAACTATGTTCTTTGTCGTCAGAAAACGGCTTTGACGGCAGAAACGGAAATGAGGATTAGTATGAATATCAGACTATACAATGCCAGAATTCTTACAATGGAAAAGAACCGCGATATTTTTCGGGGAGAAATATGGATTAAAAATGACAGAATTGTTTATGTAGCCGGAGAGGATGAGCTTCAAAACGATTGGAATAAGGCTGATGTTCCGAGAATACAATGGGATATCGAATATGACTGTGGGGATAACCTTCTTATGCCTGGCTTTAAGGATGCCCATACGCATTCCGGAATGACCTGTCTGCGCTCATTTGCGGATGATGTCGCACTTGACAAGTGGCTCAATGAAAAGATATTTCCGATGGAGGCAAAGCTGTCCGGAGAGGATATTTATGAATTGACAAGACTTGCGGTGCTTGAGTATGTAACAAGCGGAATTACAGCTGTATTTGACATGTATCTGACTCCCGATACGATTGCCGAGGCATGTATGGACACCGGTATGAGATGCGTTCTTACATCGGGACTGAATAATTTCAGCTCGTCAATAGAACAGCAGGAGAGAGAATACCTCAGATGGAATAAGAGAAATTCGTTAATCAGCTATCAGCTTGGATTTCATGCTGAATATACATGTTCAAAGGAGCTTTTGTGCAATATGGCTGCATTGGCTCATAATTATCATGCGCCGGTGTATGCGCATATTTCTGAAACTGAGCATGAGGTGGAGGAGTGCATGGCAAGATATGGCATGACTCCGATGATGTTCCTTGATTCGCTGGGAATGTTTGAGTTTGGAGGAGGCGGATTCCACTGTGTACATATGTCAAATGATGATATGGATGTATTCAGAATGAGAAGGATGTATGTTATCACAAATCCCGCATCAAATTTAAAGCTTGCCAGCGGAATTGCGCCTATTGCTGAATTTGAGAAAAGGAAAATCCCGGTTGCAATAGGTACGGATGGTCCGGCGAGCAATAATTGTCTTGATATGTTCAGAGAAATGTTTCTTGTATCTGCATTGAGCAAGATTAGAGAGAACGATGCGGCAAGCGTTGATGCCATGAGAGTATTGAGGATGGCGACCGTACACGGAGCGAAGGCAATGAGGCTTAACCGGGCGGATACTCTGGCAAAGGGCAAGCTTGCGGATATTATACTTATCGATTTGAAGCAGCCTAATATGCATCCGATAAATAACATTGCAAAGAATATAGTATACAGCGGAAGCAAGAGCAATGTAGCAATGACGATGGTTGGAGGAAAAATTCTGTACAACAGAGGAGAATTCAATATAGGCGACAGCCCGGAGAGAATATATGAAAAATGTGAAAAAATAGTAAAGCGTATGTTATCTGAGTAATTTTGTACCAATACAAATGTCTGCATGACGATATTTCTGAAGGGTTGTTTTATTTATGGAAAGCTTGATTGTAATTGCTGTTGCGGTTATATTTTGTCTCGCATTATTTGCAAGGGAAATATACTCTGCCAGAGTGGAGAAAAGAAAATTTATGGCGGGGATTCGTGATAATTATGGGAAAATTCCTAAGAGAGAATATTCTCTTGAACGCTTTGCCCGAATAGACAGTTATTACAGGAGGCACAGAGAAAAGGGGCAGATAGATGATATCACGTGGCATGACCTCAACATGGATGATATTTTTAAAAGAATAAATACTGCCATGTCTGCATCCGGAGAGGAATATTTATATTATAAGCTGAGGACTGTATGCAGCACCGCAGAGGAAACACGGCATTTTGAGAAGACGGTGGAGTATTTCTCCGCACATGAGGAGGAAAGAGTGAGGGTGCAGTGTATTATGAACAGTCTGGGGCATACAGGCAAGTATTCACTGTACGACTACATCGAAAATCTTGATGCTCTCGGAAAGCGTTCCAATATCAGGCACATTGCTTCGGA
>JAJQGF010000263.1 GCA_021200695.1 Lachnospiraceae bacterium | reverse complement strand
TAATAAATTACAGAAAGGCAGGTAGTATAAAAATGAGCACTAATGAATTAAAGCCTATAAAGGAAGGCAAGGTACGCGAAATTTATGACAACGGCGACAGCCTTATCATGGTCGCTACAGACAGAATCAGTTGTTTTGATGTAATTCTCAACAACACAGTCACCAAAAAGGGGACAGTCCTTACCCAAATGTCCAAATTCTGGTTCAATATGACTCAGGATATTATTCCTAATCATATGATTTCCGTCGATGTAAACGATATGCCCGAATTTTTCAGGAAACCTGAGTTTGACGGAAACAGCATGATGTGCAAAAAGCTGAAAATGCTCCCTATAGAATGCATAGTCCGCGGATATATTACCGGAAGCGGCTGGGCAAGCTATCAGCAAAACGGCACTGTATGCGGCATCACACTTCCTGAGGGGCTTAAGGAATCCGACAGGCTGCCTGAGCCTATATATACTCCCTCTACCAAGGCTGAGCTCGGCGACCACGATGAGAACATATCCTATGAGCAGAGCATTGCTTATCTTGAAAAGCATTTCCCCGGAAAGGGTGAGGAGTATGCTTCCACGCTTCGCGATATGACAATCGCTCTCTACAAAAAATGTGCAGACTATGCCTTAACGCGCGGGATTATTATAGCCGACACCAAGTTTGAGTTCGGACTTGACGAAAATAATAATATCGTCCTCGGAGACGAAATGCTCACCCCGGACAGCTCGCGTTTCTGGCCGGCACAGGGATATGAAGCCGGCCACAGCCAACCGTCGTTTGATAAGCAGTTTGCACGCGACTGGCTTAAAGCTAATCCCGAAAATGATTGGACTCTCCCACAGGATATAGTAGACAAAACCATTGATAAGTATTTACAGGCATATGAGCTTTTGATTGGAAAGCCCTTATAATACAATATGTATATTACAGCCCGTTTACTATATTTTGCGGTCTCCTGCCTTCAGAAACATCTTCAAAGGCTTTCCATATATTTATAAAGCCTCTTTTAAATGTACTTGTGGTAATCCCCCCGAGATGCGGTGAAAATAATATTTTCCCCGCTGTCTCTTCGGGAAGACCAAGCAGCGGATTGTCGCTTGTCACCGGTTCGGGCGCTACCGTGTCCAGACCGGCACCTGCTATCCGTCCTTCAGTCAATGCTCTGCATAAAGCAGCATTGTTCACAAGCTCGCCTCTGGCAGTATTGATAAGATATGAGCCAGGCTTCATAAGCCCCAAAAACTCATCATTAACCATTTCTCTTGTATCAGGTGTAACGGGAGCATGCAGACTCACAAAGTCGCAGGTATTTAACAGCGTTTTAAGCTGCATATACCTGACACCATATTTTTGTTCTGTCGCATCATCCTTTTTATGCGCACTATAATAATAAATTTCACATCCAAAAGCACAAAGCAGACTGGCAACCTCCCTGCCTATGTCTCCAAATCCTATAATACCCACCTTACAATCCGCAAGCTCAGCAATTCCTTCAAGCATCCTTCTCTCTTTCATCTGAATCTGCATTCCTGCCCTCACCATACGGTCTCCTTCCGTAACAGTGCGTAAAAGCCCAAGCATTAGAAGCAGAGTCTGCTCGGCAACCGCTTTTGCGTTTATCCCCTTATTATTGCATACTATAACCCCCCGATTTGCGGCAGCCTCCACATCAATACCGTTGTAGCCAACACCTTCAGAGTGAATAAGCTTAAGATTGGGCATATTTTCAATAAGCCTTGCGCTTACCTCTCCTATTGCATCAACCTGAATAAATTGTACATCCGAAGCGAGCCTTAATATAGTCTCATCATTTTCCCCCAATGGGACATATATTTTTTCCATGCTTCGTGTAAATGCGTTGTCAGGCATATATTTTTCCGACCGCTGCCTGTTGCCTATAATAAGTGTTTTCATAGCGCTACCTCCAAATTTTTATTTCTTAAGCATCTGCATAAATACAGGCTTTTGCGCAAATATAAAGCTTCTCTTACTATAATTGAAATTAATTACATCCAAGACATCATTTTCATCCTGTAAAATGCATTCGTCTATGTCTATATATACTTTAGAAAGACTTAAATCCTCTTCCTTAAATATATTTTCGCAAAACGATATTGTTTTAACTCCTTTATAAGGACGCTCAACCCATTCAACCTCTAATCCCAGCTTCTCCGGCAAATCATGTATTTTACCTGAAAGTATGGGAAACTCTCCCCTATCAAGATAAAATTTTTTTGAAGACTTAAACAGCCTTATAAAAGGCTCATAATTCTTATCAAGCTCAAAAATGCGATTTTCTCCGGCTTTTCCCGTGACCCTGTGTATAGCATCATCATACGCAAGCATCACTGTCCTTACTTTATTTTTTTCACCCTTGTGCAGTCCTGCATACACAACCTCAAAAATTGAGCCCAGAAATGCCTCCGCCATCCTCTCTTTGCTCTCCTCAGGGGTATATTTGGCAAAAAATGAAATCCAATTTCTCCACGCATAATATGTCGGGAATGTATTAACCGTCTCCGCTTTTGCTCCCATCGCATGAAGCGCCTTTGATGTTCCAACCGAGGCAACCTTCATTCCCGCCTGATTGCATCTATAGCACCACTCCGTATCATCCCAATACAGGAAATTTTCCTCAGGCATAAAGCCTATTTTGTCTATCGTGGTGCGCCTCACCATGAGAGAGCATGCAGCTACACTGTCTACATACAAAAAATCCGGCATTGTTCCATCCTCTAACATATTTAAATGAGGCACTTCTGTACAAAAATAATCAAAATCAATCTTCTGCCCATATTGTTGAATATAATCAGGCTGCTCAAGATGATATATTTTTGAGCCGGCCATTCCGACCTCCTGATGGCACTCAAGAAAATCATAAAGGCTTCCGACTGCATTTTCGTCCAGCATTGCATCATTGTCCACGCACATCAGATAAGGATATCCCTCCTTGTACGCGGCACGTAATCCGGTATTAAAGCCTCCGGAGCCGCCAAGATTTTCAGTATTTACGATTAACCTTACCTTCTCCCCAAATCTTTGGCGAATCGCCTCAGGCGCTCCGTCTGTGGAGGCATTGTCAACAACAAACAAATCAAAATCCTGAAATTTAGATTCCAATATGCACTGTATGCATTCCAGAACCTTGTCAACCTTATTATAATTACAGATTACTATGCCTGCCTTTTTCATAAAAGCCTCCATTTCAAAGCGTTAACTGTATTTTGACAATAATTTATTAACTATGCTATAATTATCTTCTGTAGAATACCACTCATAGACAGTCGGAGGAAGCGCCATGAATATTCTGGTATACCGTTATGGCAGTATTTGTGAGCCTGATATCATTAATACCTTTAACAGGTTAGGACTTAATGTTATCGAAGAGTCCGCTGAGATAACAAATAAAAAAATTACTCCCTCGGAAAGGCTTAAGCTTGTTGAAAATATTTTAAAATCAGAGCAGCTTTTGTTTGTATTCAGTATAAATTTTTATCCGGTTATCGCAGACATCTGCTCTATATATAATACTATTTATCTGTGCTGGACAGTGGATTCCCCCGTCCCAGAGCTTTTTTCAGCTTCAATACGCCATAATACCAACCGCATTTTCTTATTTGATTATACACAATACCAATATTTTTCTCCATATAATCCGGACAATATTAAATACCTCCCGCTTGCCTCCTGCACAGAACGCTTTGACAGGGTAATCTCTACTATCTCCGATAAAGACCGCAAATCCTACAATAAAGATATTTCTTTTATAGGCTCT
>JAJQGF010000328.1 GCA_021200695.1 Lachnospiraceae bacterium | reverse complement strand
GTGTCTGATATATATAAAACTCGTATGTGTCCTCTTGCAAAGGTCATGCGCAGGGAGCTTAAAAAGCGCGGCGTAAAAAAGCTTAAGGTGATATATTCAGCGGAGAAACCGGTGCAGCCATTGGAGGATGACGGCGGAGAATGCATGACTCATACCGAGAGGCGAAGCGTTCCCGGCAGCGTTGCCTTTGTTCCTTCTGTAGCGGGATTGATTATGGCGTGTGAGGTTGTGAAGGATTTGTGCAAGGAAAGGTTTGCATAATTTAAATATATAAATTATAATGGTTGCAGATGAAAAGTTATTACAGCGAGGTAATGTGGATTATGGAGTACATTGAGAGAAAAAGATGGCTGTTTTTCGGACTGCCGTTTACGTTTACTAAATACACTATACGCGAGGACATGATTACAATTTCTGAGGGACTGCTTAAGACTGTGGAAAATGACTGCTATATGTATAAGGTTCAGGATGTTGCGCATACAGCAACTCTTATTGAAAAAATGTTCGGGCTTGGCACTGTCATATGCTACACAGGGGACACTACTCATCCCCAGCTTATCATTTCACATGTGCGTAATTCAAGGGAAATAAAGGAATTTATTCTCAGAGAGTCGGAGGAAGCAAGAATTAAGAGACGCACAGTTAATATGCTCGACATTGGCTCGGGAGACATTAGTGATTTAAACGGAGATGCCGATGATATGTAATTTGCGGGTTTGAAATAAAACTGTGCATTAATTAAGGACGGGACCTTATGGGTCCTGTCTTTACGATTGTAAATCCTTTTGCCTGTTCCTGCCATAGGCCAGGGGCGATTCGGTTAAAAGCCATTCAAAAAAAAGTCCGGCGGCGAACCAATTCGGTGCAAAATCAAGCCTTATCACACTTTTGATGTTAAAGCGGCTGCGGCAGTAATCCCACGGACATATGGAGTGGCGCCGGAGAATAGAGCCGGAGAGATATTCACCGGAAAATATCATGCCCATGTATGTCAGTCCTCTGAATATGACAGGCACGTTTTTTAAGAGCTTAAACAGTGGGGTCAGGAGTGCCGCACAGCCGTATATTGGGAACATCCACAGTGAAGAATTGCCCTTAAGTGATAAATCTCTTCTGTGCAGTGATTTAAGTGCAGTGAACAATATTTCCATACACCAGCCGGCGGCTCCACATAAAGCAAAATCATGTATAAATTTTCGTAAATGCTTTTTCATACAATATATTTTTACCTTTCTTATTAATTGTTATAGTATTGACAACTTTGGAGGAAAAAAACATTGAATTATAAAGCTGCGCTTGAATATATTTCTTCACTTAGTTCATATGGCATTGTTCCCGGGCTTGACAGTATAAGTGAGCTTTGCAGAAGGCTCAAAAATCCGCAGAGCTCTCTTAAATTTGTCCATATAGCAGGAACGAACGGCAAGGGCTCCGTACTTGCATATGTGTCTACTGTGATGGAATGTGCCGGCTATAGGGTCGGCAGATATATTTCTCCGACAATTTTTGAATACCGTGAGCGTATACAGGTAAACCGGAGGATGATATCAAAGGCCGCATTATGTGAGGGGCTTGAAATTATTAAAAAAATATGCGAAGAGATGAGGGAGGACGGCCTTGCGCAGCCCACACCGTTTGAAGTGGAGACAGCTCTCGCATTTTGGTATTTCAGGGAGAAAAAATGTGATATTGTTGTGCTTGAGACGGGAATGGGAGGGCTTCTGGATGCAACAAATGTTATTGACAATGTAATAACAGCTGTTATCGCATCCGTGAGCATGGACCATATGCAGTTTTTGGGAGATAACCTTAGGAGTATCGCTTCACAGAAAGCGGGAATAATAAAGTCAGGCTGCAGGGTAGTTCTGATGAAGCAGAAGGAGGAGGTAATGGAAGTAGTCAGTGAAGCCGCCGCAGCAAAGGGTGCAGAGCTGATAATTGCCGATTCCACAAAGGCGTCCCATGTAAAATATGGTATAAACAGGCAGTCCTTTGACTATATGGGATACAGGAGGCTGGAGATTACTCTTGCCGGAGAGTTTCAGGTGGACAATGCAGTGCTGGCCGTTGAGGTCATAGACTCTCTTGGAAGTAGTGGATTTAGCATAAGTGAAAAAGCACTGCGCGAGGGACTCAGGTCAACGGTATGGCATGGGAGATTTACTGTAATAAGCAAAAAGCCGCTTTTTATCATAGATGGCGCGCATAATGCCGATGCCGCACAAAAACTTGCATCGTCTGTCGAATTTTATTTTACAAATAGGAAAATTATCTATATAATGGGGATATTGAGGGACAAGGAATATGATAAGATTATTTCGGCGACGGTAAAGTATGCCAATGAGATAATAACGGTTACACCTCCTGACAACCCAAGGGCTATGACTGCATTTGAGCTGGCTAAGGAGATTGCCGGGCTTCATCCTGATGTTACCGCTGCAGACAGTCTTGAGGAGGCTGTAGAGATGAGCATGCTTTTGGCGGAACCGGAGGATGTGATTATTGCTTTCGGCTCATTGTCTTATCTTGGCCGCTTGACCCAAATAGTTACTGGAAAGGCACGGCAAAATGGTAAATCATGAAAAGGTTAAAGAGGCGGTAAGACTGCTTCTTGAGGGCATAGGCGAGGACGTAAACAGGGAAGGACTTGTTGATACGCCTGACAGAATTGCAAGAATGTTTGACGAGATATATGGTGGAATGGACGAGGATGCCGGAGAGCAGCTTTCTAAGGTATTCACTGTGGATAACAGTGAAATGGTTCTGGAGAAGGATATCGTTTTCTACTCGATGTGCGAGCATCATCTTATGCCATTTTATGGAAGAGCGCATGTAGCGTATATTCCGGACGGCAGAGTGGTGGGATTAAGCAAGCTTGCAAGAACGGTTGAGATATATGCAAGGAGACCGCAGATACAGGAGAGGATGACGGGAGAGATTGCGGATGCCATAATGAAGCATCTTGCCCCGAAGGGAGTTATGGTGCTGCTGGAGGCAGAGCATATGTGTATGACAATGAGAGGGATAAAAAAGCCCGGAAGTAAGACGGTCAGCTCTGCTGCAAGAGGGATATTTGAAAACAATGAGGAATTGCAGAACAGATTTTATCAGATGCTCAGTCTGCGGTAATTGAGCGTTATATATAATATAAGAATTATCTGACCAAACGGAGTATTGTTATAATTATAATGGATAGAATAGACAAAATATTAAAACACGATTTATTTTTATACCATCTTAAGCAGAACAACGCGGCAGAAGCGGACAGGCGCTTCTGCCGTCATAATATAGCGCATTTTCTTGATGTGGCAAGGATAGGCGAGATAATAAATCTTGAGGAGAATATTGGAGTTGACAGAGAGCTTGTCTATGGCGCTGCGCTGCTCCATGATATGGGAAGGCACATTCAGTATGAGGAAGGCACATCGCATGAGAAGGCGGGAGGAGAAATTGCTCCCGGCATACTTGCGGACTGCGGATATACTGCTGAAGAAATTGATATTATAACGGATGCTATTTTACATCACAGAGATAAAAGCATTATGGAAGAGAAAAGCCTGCGAGGCATACTTTACAGGGCTGACAAGGCAAGCAGGGCATGCTTTATGTGTGATGTGGAGGAAGAATGTAATTGGAAGCGTGAGAAGAAAAATACGGTCATAAAATACTAATATGGTTCCGTAATGCCTGACGGATCTGATGAAATGGAGGAAAATGCCAAAATGATAATAGGCGGAAGAGAATTTGACACATCGGCACACACATATATAATGGGGAT
>JAJQGF010000320.1 GCA_021200695.1 Lachnospiraceae bacterium | reverse complement strand
GAGCACTCGGCTGTTAACCGAGTTGTTGTAGGTTCGAGCCCTACTCGGGGAGTTAGAGCGAGAATAATCGCTTGAAAGGATGAAGGTACATTCTTTCTGTTTTTTTATTTAAAAAGCCGTGAGGCTGAATATGGCGCAGTAGCCAAGTGGTAAGGCAATGGTCTGCAACACCAGTACGCACCGGTTCAAATCCGGTCTGCGCCTCTTTTAGAAATTGTATTTAGATTTATAGATGTGTAAGCTTTTTAATTAGGCGGTGTGATTCGGTAAGGGAATCAGACGCCTTTTTTGTTAATAAATATATTTTTTATTATGGAGGAAGCTATGAGGCTCGATGATGATTTTGAATTAGATGAGTATGATGGGTTTGACAGTAAAAAGGATATGAGAGCTATGGTAATTATAGGCGCTGTGTTTTTGGCAGCGCTTATTATAGGTATACTTTTATTTTTTGTTTTTAAAAACAGGAATAGCGGTATGGAGACAGGGCAGACGGCTGCTCCGGGGAATATTGTGTTGTCAGATGAGACTGAGGCTTCCGGGGATAATCAGGATGCAGCTGAAAATGTTTTGTATTCTGAAGCCTGGGAGATGTCAGATGTAGATGCGGACGAGGAGATACAGGCTGAACTGATTGCCCGGGAGTTTGGCTCGGAGGTGGACGAGGCTTCTGTTACCCTTGCTATTGCAGAAAACGAAACGATGGGAACTACTATAGGCATAGATGTGGCTAAGTATCAGGGAACGATTGACTTTAAGCAGGTTGCGGATTCGGGAATAGAATTTGTTATGGTAAGGATAGGATATCGGACTGCAAGGACAGGTATAATTACAGAGGATGTTAATGCCGCGTATAATCTTCAGCAGGCTCAGGCAAATGGCATTAAGCTTGGTGCATACTTTTTCTCTACTGCGATTACAGAGGAGGAAGCAAAGGAGGAAGCGGATTTTGTAGCAGATTTTGTGGCAAAGTATCCAATTACTTATCCTATTGCATATAATTGTGAAGGCTTTACCGACAGTGAAAACAGGAATTCAATGCTTTCCAATGATGAAAGGACAAAAATTGCGGTGGCGTTTCTCGACGAGATAGCGGCGAGAGGTTATACTCCTATGTTTTACAGCTCAAAAAGTGAGATGGAGGATAACGCATATTGGGATATGGACGCTATAGAAAACTCCTATAAGGTGTGGGTATCTCAATATCCGGAGTTACCTTACCCTCAAGCAAATGCATCAAGCTACAGCGGAGTTCATGCAATGTGGCAGTATACAAATCAGGGCAGTATAGCCGGAATAAGTAAAATGGTTGACATTAATGTGGCATATTTCGGGTATTCTGCTGACAGTGAGGCGAAGGACAGCGAAGCACCCGAAGCTGCGACAGCAGATGCAGAAGCGCTGATGAGCTTTGAAGGGGTGAGTGAGGCTGTTACGGCAAAGAACAGCACAAATTTGAGGTCAGAGCCCAGCACGTTAGGTGATACTGTTGTATATGTGCTGGGTAATGGCGAGATTGTGACGCGCACCGGAATTTGTGAAGCCTCAGGCTGGTCAAGAGTTGATTATAACGGACAGACATTATATGCAGTGAGCAGCTATCTGACCACAAATCTTGAGGAGGTTTCAAATGACTCCGGACAGGCTGCGGATGAATTTATCGATGAAGTGATGGTAGACGGAGTAACGATAAAAACAAAATTTACAGAGGTGAACGAGCAGGTTACAGCAAAAGAAATGGTAAACCTGCGCTCTCTGCCAAGCGTTACTAATGAAGCTGTGAAAATTGTCGGTACCTTGTCCGCCGGAGAGACTCTTACGCGCACGGGAATAAATAATGAGCTGGGCTGGTCAAGGCTTGACTATAACGGACAGACTGTTTATGCCATTACGAGCTATCTTACCATTGTGGAGTAAGGGCAGGAGCTTATATTTGTATTGCGTCAAATACCTCTCCTATAGGCATCTGGATAAGCAGGTCTGAAAAGCTGTCACGTGGAGTTGAGGATTTATTTATTACAACAAGCTTTTCACCGTTAAAATAGTCGATAAGACCGGCGGCAGGATAGACCGCCAGGGATGTGCCGCCTATGATAAGAACCTGAGCTTCACTGATATATTTTACGGCATCGTTTAGAATTTTACTATTCAGGCCCTCCTCATATAATACTACGTCGGGCTTTATGCCTCCTCCGCATTTTGGACATTTAGGAATACCGTCTCCGTCTTTGATATAGCTTACATCGTAAAATGCACCGCAGTTCTCGCAATAGTTACGCAGTACAGAGCCATGCAGTTCAAGGACGGTTTTGCTGCCAGCCGCCTGATGGAGTCCGTCAATATTTTGAGTTATTACAGCTTTGAGCTTGCCGCGAGCCTCGAGTTCGGCAAGCTTTTTATGTGCGGAATTTGGCTTTGCATTAAGAAAAAGCATTTTATTTCTATAAAAGCGGAAAAATTCATTTGTATGCGAACGATAGAAGGTATGGCTTAGTATGGTCTCAGGGGGATAATCGTACTGTTGATGGTATAATCCATCCACACTTCTAAAATCGGGAATGCCGCTCTCAGTTGACACTCCTGCACCGCCAAAAAAGACAATGTTGTCATAATCTTTAATAATCTTATTAAACTCCGCAATTTTTCCTGACAAATCCATATTTGCTGTCTCCTTATTCCGACTTATTTGCAGCATTCTTCCAATCCGCAAAATTGATTCATACCATTACAGAGCCTGTATTCTCCACCCTCTATTTTCCGCATTTGGCAGACTCAGGCATTCCATAAGCTCTTCTGTTTAATATTCAATGGTTGTAATTATATTATTTATCCAGCCTGCTTCTATGGATTCAATTTCTCCTTTGTCACATGCAACGGCTATTTCCGGAGTCACCGGAATTTTGGATATGCTTCGTATGCCGTACTGCGCCGCCATTACATCAATATGGCTGTCGCCAAAAATAAAATGTCTTTCATGGCATGCTGGGCATTCAAAATAAGACATGTTTTCCACAATACCGAGAACAGGGATATTCAGCATTTCCGCCATTTTTACAGCTTTTTCAACAATCATCCCGACCAGCTCCTGAGGTGAGGCAACTACTATAATTCCATCTATTGGCAGGGACTGAAAAACGGTCAGAGGTACGTCTCCGGTTCCGGGAGGCATATCCACGAACATATAATCCACATTACCCCAACAAACATCAGTCCAGAATTGCTTCACGGTTCCGGCAATAATCGGCCCTCTCCAGATTACAGGGTCAGAGTCGTGTTCAAGCAACAGATTAAGGGACATAATACGAATACCTGTTTTTGTCTGCACCGGCTCAATTCCGGATTCGCTGTTGTAAACCTTTTGATTGACACCGAACATTTTTGGAATAGACGGGCCGGTGATGTCTGCATCCAATATGGCAGTAGAATAGCCCTTTTTCTGCATGGCGGAGGCCAACAGAGATGTCACTAGGGATTTTCCAACACCGCCCTTTCCGCTGACAATTCCAATAACCCTTTTGACACTTGATGCTTCGTTTAAGGGTTCCAGCAGATTCTGCGGTGCAGTGCGTTCTGCGCAGTCACTGCCACATTCTGAGCAGTTGTGAGAACAGTCCTCACTCATAACGCGCTTCCTCCTTTATGTTTGAATTTGTCCTTATCATACGCTTATTTATGGCATATATCAAGAACTATTGCTGACTTATGCCATAAAATTGAGATGAATTTAAAGATTTTCCAAAGCCTTTAGATTTTGTCCATTTCAGTGCTTAGGACACATAATATTC
>JAJQGF010000100.1 GCA_021200695.1 Lachnospiraceae bacterium | reverse complement strand
GCTGATATTTATAAATAAAATTACCAACAAGACCTGCCAGCAAAAAAAGAAAAACAAAAAAAATAACTATTTGGTTTTTTCTCTTTTTGAAATTTTTTTTGGTATTACCAACATACACAACTACAAATGCAAAACCAATTAATGCTATAACTTCGTCTACGTATGAAAAAAAAGAGGACACTCTTTCCATGGCGCTTTGAAAAATCAGTAAAAAGGTAAATATATATATATATAACTCTTTTCTTTTAATCAAAAAATTATAACGCATTATTTGCAAGACTCCTTAATATTTCATAAATTATTCTGTCTGGCAATATCAGCATCTACAATCTCTGTTCCTGTCTTACTCTTCAGCTGTTCCTTTGATGCTTCACTCAGACCATCATTAACTACTGCACACATATCGCATGTGCTGCATTTATCCAATTCCTCTTTCGTCACCTTGCCGTCTCTGTAATCACGAACAATTTTATTCTCGAACATAGAATACTTCTTCTTAGTCCAAAACTTCATTTTATGTCTTATAACCCACCATGCTGGTTTCCAAATATACTTGTGCATAGCAGGCGAAACAGAACCTATCATCCAACAGTCACGGTCACAGCATCTCACACTTTTCCGTACATTCTCCGCCTGCTCACTATTCCACAGTTCATCCCATGTCTGCTCATTTAGATTTCCCATCACTTCCTTATCTTTAGTACCATTACATGGCATAACATCTCCATATGGGTCAATAAAAAATGTATCAAAACTCATATCACATGGAAGCAGGCGCTTCTGTCCATATATATAATTAATCAGTCCATGGTTAAAATAAGCCCTAAACCATTTTTTGGGAGACTTGCTTGCAAGCAGTTCATTGATAAGGCTCTCAAAATTCTCAGCCACCATAGGCCTGTCATGGATTATATTTTTCGCTTCTACAAAATAAAAGCTATTATGCAGGCTGGCGGTTGCAAATTCCATTCCCATATCATCCGATATTCTATACAATGGTACAAGGTCAGGCGCGTTTCTATCCTGCACCGTCATTCCAAAGCCAACATCCTTCATTCCCATTTCAACCAGCTTTTTCAGCGTCCCATAGCCACGCTGATATCCATTCTCAAGACCCCGGATTTCGTTATTTGTATGCTCTAAGCCTTCAATGGAAATTCTAATTCCGACCTGAGGAAATTCTTTACACAAATCCACTATTCTGTCCGTAAAAAATCCATTAGTGGAAATTACTATCCTGTCGCTCTTTTTATAAAGCTCTCTTACTATGTCCTTTAAATCAGTGCGAATAAACGGCTCCCCTCCGGTAATATTGGTAAAATACATTTTGGGCAGCTTCTTTATTGTCTCTATTGAAATTTCTTCCTCCGGTCTGGAGGGTGCCTTATATCGATTGCACATTGAACAACGCGCGTTACATCTATATGTTACAATTACAGTCCCATTAAGCTTTTTCTCGTTCATTGGCAAATTACCTTTCCTCAAATACAATTAGTAAATCCCTATTTTGACATATCTGTATTATACTCAACCCTACGAAAAAAATCAATAATATTACGATGTAAACATTGATGCTGCTAAGCATACCGGCATAGCAGTAATTACTCCAAGCGAGTAGCGAACAGAACCATTTAACGGGCCCGCGATGCACGTCAATGTCAAAACAATACATGGAAGCAAAATCAACAAATTTTGTGTTTTTTTTCGCCACACTAAATAGCCTGCCTCTAATACAAGTAACCATGTGTAAATGCCCGGAGTAAGAAAATAACCAGCTATCGGAATTGCATTAAAGATTTTTCTCCAATTTTGGCAAAAAGTTCTTAATGCCTCTGGCATCCAATATGTTGTATCACGAAGCTCAGCAACATTTTCAAACATAACGTAAGCACAAAATTCAAAATCATGCGTTGCAATTCCCTGTTCAGGATACCAATATCCATAAGTTTGTCTTAGCGTCGCACAAAGATAGCATTTCGGTGATTTTAATCCCTGCGAAATCCATGTTCTTAGATATCGTATAACATCCTGCATCGTAGCCGTACTTTTATAAGTTGCTTTGACAGGGTCTGAAGTATCTTCATTATAAAGTGTTGCAAGATTTTCATAATCAAGAACCGCGTTTATTGCTTCACGTTCGCTGTCAGTTACCTCATCCGAATGTTCACGAACATATCTCGCAGTCTGTTGAAAAGGAATAGAAAAAGACTCTTTAATAGTATCTGAAGACGCGTTTGTCACAATTTTAACTGTAGCGTTTGTAATCAGAATAATTAAAACTGTAACTATTAATATAATTGTCATCCTGAATCTTTTCCCTTTTGGTCTTAGAAGCGCCAAAAACGGTAAAGAAAATGCCACCGCATATAAACCGTTATTGCGTAAAAGCCCTGTCGCAATGGCAGCCATGCAAAGCCCAGTCAGTTGTCTTTTGCTTTCAAAAAATTTATTTGGATTAATTACACACATTGCTACAAGTGTTGCATATAAGCCAAAGGCTATTGCAAACAACGAATCTTTTACACACCATTGACAATAAGAGCCAAATACCGGAAGAATCGCAAAAAAAGCAATCGTAATCCTATAAGCAGTATGCGAATTTGTCAACACTCCAACCTCATATGCTTCATAAGCGCACACAGCTGCAAATCCCAATGTCTGTACAATTACAATGAAAAGATATCCAAAATCTCCAGAACCTAATAACATTCCAATAGAATAAATCGTTCCATATATCAATGTGGATACTATTGGATGGTGTGTCGAATAATCTGTAATTCCAAGGAACTGACGAAGCTGACCTCCTAAATCAGGGCAGTCACTTCCCGGCAAATAAGAGATGACCCACGGAAGCCATGCCAAAATAAGAACAAAGAACGAAATGGTTATAGCACCACGAGCCTTTCGCTTCATTTGCATTTCACGTGTCAAAATACATCCTTCTGCAAGATACTGAAAAATTGGAGATAAAATCGTATAATATAGCAAGCCCAAGCTTATGATTGAGATACATGACAAGACTGTACCCCCCCCTTGAAACCGCAACATATATAGAACCTGTTACAACAAGACATCTTCCAAACACGGAGAATATCGCCAATATAAATGAGGTTATAACTATTGATATCTGACCTGATATTTTAAAACAATTGCAAAAAATATACACATAAACAGCATAGATTCCAATAAATATCTGAGTTTCTATTGACAATCCTGATGTCAAAACTCTGCAATCTGCAATATTAAAACCTGCAATTTTACCCTCAGCAATATATTCATAATACTCTAAACCAATTATACCGAAAAGAAGCAATGCAACCATGAAAATGCTGAAAATTACTTTATTTTTTGCCATAAATGCTTTCTCCTTTATTACCGAAATTGCGTTTCTTTTCTGACAAATGCTTTTCCACATATTGAAAAATTGATGCAAATATCAGTACACCGCATATTGTTACAGCACAAGTTAAAATATAAGAGGTTACATTTTCTCCTGCAACAGCCGCAAACCCCAGTTTTTGAATTACTCTGAATATCATCATATGAGCCAGATAAATTTCAAGACTGACCCCGCTTATAAATTTGCTGATTGGATTGCGTAAGACGATTGTGTCACTACAAAGCGCCCCCACAACCATCAACGAATATCCTGACAGCATTTTAAATGTATTCCAAATGCCCCCCCTAATTGTATTCCCGAATGGATTTGTGATAATGTATACAATAACAAATCCAATTACAATTACTGCAATGCCAATAAATGCATTTTTTATAAACTTGCATATCTTTTCCTTATATAAATAAA
>JAJQGF010000282.1 GCA_021200695.1 Lachnospiraceae bacterium | reverse complement strand
GCTTTGGTTTAATTATATCGTTAATCTGTTAAATGTCAATATAAAATTTCAAATACATTCAGCAAATACATTTTGTATTCCCTGCAGTCTTAAAATTCAGTTCTGGATTTTAGAAAAAATCCTATTTGCTGAATGTATCCTTCATGTACTCAAGATGTAGCTTGATTTATTCATTAAATACGTTGGCCTTAATGGATAAAATTTTCTCAAATAAAGGCATGTTATCAATTACTACTATGCAAAGCTTTTCCCTCGGCCGCGATATTCCCTGATATAACAATTTATAAAAAATGTAATCAGGATTAGGATGTTTTTTCCCTTGCAATTTTCCATCGTTTGCATATTTGAAATTCTCATCCATCATAATAATTACATTGTCAAACTCCTGGCCAATCACTTCATGCGTATTCAATCCTCCCTGAAATTTATCAATTGAGCTTGAATAATATTTTGATTGCGTATATCCAATAAAAACATAATTTTTTTCTTTACAGAAATAATAGAGGCTGATAGAGACAAAAAAATTATTGACATATCCCCAAAGCGCTGCTAGAATGATAACAAAGCAGATATTTCTAATAATTAAGGCATTTTTAATGCATCTGACATTCAAAGCCGTAAGGCATCTATAGAAGAAAATCCTGCTTTATATTCCAGATAAAAATAAGCAGGAGAACGGAAAATATTTATTTCTCCTGCAAAAAACAAAGGAGAAATGAATATGAGCAAGCAAAATGAGCATAGGGCAGCCGTGCGCAATTACAAGGATTCTGTATTCCGGATGATATTTTCGGACAAAAAAGAACTGCTGGCGCTTTATAATGCGCTGAACGGTTCGCATTACACAGACCCGGAGATTTTAACAATCAAGACATTAGAAAATGCCATCTACATGAACATTAAAAATGATTTGTCATTCCTGCTTCATGACGGGCTGTATTTGTATGAGCATCAGTCGACCTTCAATCCTAACATGCCGCTGCGTGATTTATTTTATGTGGCGGATGAATTTCAGGAAATAATTAGGATGGAAGATTTATACAAGAGTACAAAGGTAAAGATTCCCACACCGGAGTTTGTGACATTCTATAACGGGAAGCAGAAGCAGCCGGAGCGTAAGCTGCTGAAGCTTTCAGACGCATTTGAGAAACGCGTGGAAAGACCTGGTATGGAACTGATTGTCACAATGCTGAATATTAATGCCGGCTGCAATAAGGAGTTGATGGAACAGTGCAGGACGCTGCGTGACTATGCACTGTATGTGGAGAAGGTCAGAAGCTATTCCCAAACAATGGAAACGGATGAGGCAGTGGAAAAGGCAGTGACGGAATGCATTAAAGACGACATTCTGAAAGAATTTCTGCTACGGCAGAGAGCGGAGGCGGTAAAAGTGACGATATATGAATTTGATCAGGAACAACACAATCAGACGCTGCGAGAGGAAGGCTATGTTGAAGGCCATGCAGAAGGTCTGGCAGAAGGTCGTGAGAAAGGAATCGAAATACTTATAAGAACGTGTAAAAAGCATAATGCGACTAAGGAGGAAATCTTAAGCAGTCTCAGGGAAGAGTATGGTTATGGCACTGACGAGGAAGCGATGGAAAAGATAAATTTATATTGGTAATTTTGAAATTTCTTTTTCTATTTCCAAAGCCATCGTATGTTCATTACATTTTTCTTTCAGATATTCCCTGCCGTTTTCGCCAATCCGCTCACGTAGGTCTGTAGCTTTTAATATTTGACTCATTTTACTGCTCAAATCATCTGCATTTTTAGGCTCATAAAAAACAGCAGTTTCCCCATCCTGAACATAATCTATCAGACTAGGCACTCTGGCTGCTATCACACATTTTCCTAATGCCATCTGTTGCATTAACGTCATTTGACCATATGAATAATTAAATACTTCCAACGGAAGAACAGCATATAACGCATTATATATCTGGTTAATCAAATCTTTAATCGGCATAAATGGTATTTGCTCTATGCCCTTAATACCATTAAATTTTTCTTCTACATGTCCAATTAATCTTAATTTAATATCGGTATGCATTTTTTCATAAGCCTTAACTAACGTATCCCAATCTCTTTTAGAATATCCAACACAGATAATATACTGTCCCTTATCAGACGCATCCCTCAAATCCTCGGGGGAAAAAAAGTCAAGGTCTGTACCAAACCGAATAAATTTACTCTTATTTACAATCCACGGGAAAAAAGCTTTATAATAATCAATTTGACTGCTTGTATGATAGATTACCCCATCCAAAGACTTGCTGGCAAACTGCATAAGTTTTAATGCAAATCCATTTTCCGCTGCACTATTAAATGAACCTATATCAAAAACAATATGTTTTGCCTTTGTTTTAAAAATTCTTCTCCACAAACTTAACACAACGCCACTTTGCATACCATGGGAAATAATCAAATCATACTTGCCTAATTTAGGAATCGCCTTTATTGTCTGCCATATATAAAATCTTATCTTATTTTTTTCAAAATTTTCGAGCCAACTAAAAGAAGAAATATCTATTACGTCAACCTCAGGATTACTACTAAAATACCTATAAAACCAATAGGCCTTACCATATACATAATAGTCCGGCGGCTGAAGATTTGTCGGAACCTCCTGTGTATATTTAACCTTCCAATTAACAAGCATTAATATTCTTATTCCCATTCTGCACCTCCCGCCAAATTTGCAAAATGACAAAAAGTACAGCCTTCATGGTTTTCTTAATAAAACAAAACTAATATATATGCTTCCACTTATAATAGAGCAACAACGCAGGCGACATACTGAGGATAAACAGGCTCTTATAGCAGGATTTATTATAAAGACTCAATAATGAATATCCTGCAATCCTGCCATAAATAATATATTGCAGTCCGCCTTTTATCCTATATTTAAGCCGGATATCCTTTTTCATAAATTCCAATGCACGATTCATGCATCCCACAGGAGAAGAAATATTATTTCTTCTCCTGTTTTTGGTTAGTCCATCCGGCATATAATTGCCTATATAAATCACCTTATTTATGTGGAGCATTTTATACCTGCGGCCCATCCTAATCCAAACAATATCCTCTCCCAGAAATTTCTCTCCCATATACTCAGGAAATGGTTCTTCTCTCAGGCATCGGGTAAGAAACACCTCCGCCTTGTCTGCTTTAGTGTCATTGCTGTTTATACGGACATCAATATAACTAGCAAGCATCATCTCTTCAGGAAATCTTTTACCGTTGATTTTTCCATCCGGAAAAGCTCTCAAAAACACATACCCACACAATTCTTCGTTATCTTTATATTGTTCATATATTGCAAGAATCGTTTCAACTGCGTCATCCGTCAAAACATCATCGGAATCAACAATAAAAGTCAACTTGCTTTGTATAACTGCAATACCGACATTTAAAGCAGTATGTTTGCCACCATTTTCCTTGTATAAATATCGAATGGGGAAAGTTGAATTTGCCCTCAGGTCTTCAATTATAGTTTTGGTTTTGTCTGTACTTCCGTCATCAATAACAAGCCACTCAAATTTTTTTACCGTCTGCCTCTGTAATGACTTCCAAAGCGTATAAATACCCCCCCGCGATTGTATGTTGGGGTCAATATAGTTAAATCCATTGTTTTTCCCTTTCTTTAATTAAATTTAAATGATTAGTGCGACAGAAGGGTAAATTCATTCCATCCCTTCCATGATTTTTTCGCAATTACCTCAATTAGGCACAAACATTCCTGCCTTGCATATATTTAAAATGTCTGAGTGTCATTGATATAAGCATTTGCTCTCGTCTCCCACTTATCT
>JAJQGF010000137.1 GCA_021200695.1 Lachnospiraceae bacterium | reverse complement strand
CAGCTTAAGGCCACGCAGATTAATCTCACGATATCCCTTAACCGCATTTTTGACAACTTTTCTTTTTATATTATTCGTTTTTCTCTTGACAATCAATCTCTTTTTATTTATTATTTTAATGTTGACATCGGCGCGTGGCTCAGCTTGGTAGAGCGCCACGTTCGGGACGTGGAGGTCGTGGGTTCGAATCCCGTCGCGCCGATTCAAATCTGTTTTCTTTTATGCTTAGCATTTCTCATCAATCCCTCTCCCATTCCGAGCATTATAAACATTGTCGGTGTATTTACCGATGTCTGAAAGCTGAAAATATTATTCAAGGTATAAGCCAGCACACCCATACCACATGCCGCAGCTATCACATTTACCTCCCGTTTATTAATATATCTGTATATAGCGCTGCATATCATTCCCGCAAAGGAAACAACACCAAGTATTCCCTGATTCAAAAGTATTGTGAGCCATTCATTATGTGCATTGGTAAGACGGAGCGTACCGAACTTTTCCGTTACAACAGACAACACCCTGTCGCTTCCGCTTCCGTATATATAAGCAGACATGCAATCAGCTCCTACCCCTACAAGCTTATGCAGCAAATTCTGTTCTGCAAAGCTCCATACTGCTGCCCTGACCGAAGCGCCTCTTCCGCTTCCCCAATCAATAGTAAAATTTAAAATACTGTCCACAGCAGTCCCAGCCCCTGAGGTAAGGCTTCCATGCA
Source organism: Lachnospiraceae bacterium (assembly GCA_021200695.1). Classification (GTDB taxonomy): domain Bacteria; phylum Bacillota; class Clostridia; order Lachnospirales; family Lachnospiraceae; genus Acetatifactor. The sequence continues at coordinate 18,719 of JAJQGF010000137.1, read as the reverse complement.
TACATGTATTTACTACTGTAAATACAGTTACCGTTATGCCAGCCAAAGTCGCCGCACCTGCGCAAATATACCTGACACGCTTAAACATCGGAGCATTATCGGAAATATTGCTGCGACCGCCCCGTTTGTATAAAAGAAGCAACAGCAAAAATGCAAATGCCGTGACCGCCATAATGACGGTAATACTGCTGCCAGTCATTACTCTGACCATAGGATATTCTGTAATATTCTGCTCAAAAGCTTCTCCAAACGGAGTATATCCGGCAATCAGACCTGTCAGCACACATGCTGCCGACAATATGCATATTATTTCAGCGAATCTAAGCATATTTGTCCATCGCGCAGACAGACAGAGCATGACGATAAGAACAAGGGCAAGCGTAAACAATCCGCTGTCGCTTCCCTGAGTTACAAGAGTTGCAAATCCTATTGCTGTATAAGCAGCAAAAAGCAGAGCATAAGCTTTTTTTATTGAGGCTGAAAGCCACCATACAGATATTCCGGCAAAAAACACCGTTACGGCATAGCCGCAATACCAATTTATGTTGCCAATGGTTGATATAAACGCGGCATTATGTATCTTCATATCTATTGGAAATATCCCGAAGCGATTTAAGATACCCAAAAGGAAAACAACACATGACACCAGAAGCGCCATTGCGGGAATCCATATATGCTTTTTCCAGAATCTTGACACAAAAAAGTATATTGACACAAATGTCAGCTGCGGCAGAGTACCCATATACCATTTTTCGGTACCTATTAATGCTTCTTCCTTATATTCTGAGCAGAAATATGACAGTACGACACCGACAGCATATATAACGGCAAATATATCCGTAACAGACAGTCGACGCATAATAAGGTGTATGCTGCACCGCCCTGCCGAAAGACGGAACAAAATATAAAGCAACAGCAGCGCATAAGCCAATATTCCGATTTTAAAGCTCACCTGTCTGAAAAAATATGACTTGTCAGAGCCTATATGCTCATAGCCGCTCTGAAAATACAGCGGAAGTACAGCAGTAATCAAAAGCATATAAAGGCTTACTACAATATCAAGCAATACCAGTAAAATATCCACTGCCGTTTCCGAAAAATTCTTATCATGTGTATTTTTGCCCATTGCACACTCCTGTCAAAGCATCTCCTGTTCATATCATAATCAAAACATTTTCTTAAGTCAACCGAGTATTCCTTTATGCATAATGCTAAGATATGACTGATATATCAATATAAAGCCCAGAGGACCTTTTATAATTCCCCATACTCCAAAAAGCTGTATTCCTGCATAAAGAGAGAGCAGCACCATAATCGGAGTTACACCTATTTTTTTTCCGATAAGCCTCGGCTCCATTATTTCACGCATGACCGCACATACTATATAGAGAAGTATGCATATAACAGCCTTAAAATAATCTCCTCCCAGCAACTGTGCTATGGCCAGAGGAACCAGGACTATACCTGTTCCGACAAAAGGCAGCGCATCCAAAAGCCCTGCTAAAAGTCCCCACAGCACACCATTTTTTATTCCGGATATTCCGAGGGTTAATGCCGATACAGCAGCGATTGCGGTCATAATAATGAGCTGTGCCTTAATATATGTGGCAATATAGCGTATTATACCACACATAACCTCCAGAAACACATGACAGGACTCCCTATCAAGCAGTCTGTTCATAATTTCATCATAATCTCTGGCCAAAAGAACCGCTGCAATTACAAATGTTGCCAGAAAGCCGCCGAGCTTTGCCGCTGCCTTTATATATTGGATTGACTGGCTCAGCATTCCCGGCAGCACCTGATTGCGTAAGTCTCCGAATACCTCTCCGATTTTTCGTATTATTAAATCCTCAAGATATTCGCTGTTTACACCTATAAGCCTGCCTATCACGTCACATACGCTGTGTACCGCCTCCGAAATATCCTCCTCAATAGAGCTTATATCCCCTATCCACCCGGGCAGGCTTCCGACTATCCATGAGGAAAGTATCCAGACAAGGGAGAATAAAATTATTCCCGCAGTCAGCAGCAATATGACTGCGCCAATCTGCCGGTGGACATGAAATTTTTCCTGAAAGCGCTTTAAGGCGGGTCCAAACATTGTGACAAACAGCACTGCCGTCAGTATTGGCGCCACAAGAGGCGTCAGATATTTTAGGAAAAAATATACTGCCCCTGTAATCAGAAGCAGCATTATAAATGAGTTATTTTTAATTTTTTCCGCCATGTCCATACCTCACCTTCCGCGCCGCTGCCGGCCGTCTTTTTGCCTTATGTGATTAGTATGAGCAGAAACCTTCAAATAATCCAAAGGCGGCTCCCTTAGGCGAAATTACAAAATGCATTTTTTTTCCGTTTACCGGATGTTTAAATTCAAGCTCATATGCACACAGCGCTGTGTTGCGCACATTAAGCTGTCTGCTGATGTTTGCGGATATTTCATTCCCGTATTTCATATCTCCCAAAAGCGGCATTCCTGCATTTGCCATCTGCGCCCGTATCTGATGAAAGCGTCCGGTATCTATTTTAATTTCAGCAAGAAAAACAGAGCATGAGAGAACCTCCTTCTCTGCGATAATTTTATAGTGCAAAACCGCCCTTTGACCTTTACGCCTTGAATCCCGGACAACCACCGCTCTTCCATCCTTCTTTTCCAGATAATCTGTAAGCTCTGCCTCCCTCTTTTCCGGCCGTCCACATATCACTGCATAATAGCTCTTGTTCAGTGTTCCCCCGGTAAGCTGCGCGGAAAGTCCTGCGGCAGCCTTCTGCGTCCTGGCAAAGACCAGCAGGCCTTCCACCGGCTGGTCAAGCCTGTGCACAATGCCCAGATACCCCTTTGCAGCGCCGGCGCTTTTTTCATTGAGGTAGTTTCTAAGCTCGCTCACAACGTCCGGCTGTCCGACCCTCGCGGTCTGCGAAGCCAATGCCGCGGGCTTATAGCATACCAGAACATAATCATCCTCATATATAATCTCTGTCCTCATCACAGGTTAATCCTCAATCCCTTAGGATAATGGTTTTTCATAATTCCGCCGGCAAGCTTGCCCCAGCCTGCGCCAAAGCCATCCACACAGACAAGATACCATCCCTTTTCACCATCTGCGGTGAATGTCTGGCCGTTAAGATACTGCATAATTGTATCAGCTGAAGAGTCCAAATCCAGCACATGCCTGACCTCGCTCGGATTTATGGCAAGCGCAAGCGCATGAGCCGGTTCAAGCCTGTTCCTCCTGAGCATTCCTATATGAAGCCCGGCTCGAAGCACCCTAAGACCCTTTAGCGACGGCATTTCTTCAGGGATAAGATACAGGTTATCTCCAAATTTAATAAATCTGACACTGTTGTCACCCTTTATGCCTCCCCTTATTTTATCAGCAATATCGGGTATAGATTTGCATTTAAATGGACTTTTATCCAAGAGCAGCTCGTCTGCAAAGCCTGCAAGGTCTCCAAGCTCATTAGGGGAAATACCTTTTTCAAAGCCATTCAGCGGCATACTCCGATAAGCTCCGGCAATTTCGCCTTCTTTGAGCAGTATCGCGGCAAAATGACCCTCGCCCTTTATTTTATGAGGCCAAAGACGCTTCATGCTAAGCACTCTGAACTCAGGGTGCCGTTTTACAAAGCTCTCAACATTTCCCTCATTCTCCGCCTCAGAAAATGTGCAGGTGGAATAAACAAGGCGTCCTCCGCGTCTCAGCAGCCCTGCCGCCTCGTCAAGTATACAGGCCTGCCTTGCCGCACACATTTCTACATTCTCCGGACTCCACTCAGCGCATGCTTCTTCGTTTTTCCGGAACATTCCCTCTCCTGAGCATGGCGCATCCACCAATATTTTATCAAAATACTCCGGGAAAAATTCTGAAAGCCTCTCAGGCGTTTCGTTTGTCACACAGGCATTCCACACACCCATGCGCTCTATATTAGCGGATAATATTTTCGCTCTCTGTGGATTAATTTCATTGCAGATTAACAATCCGTCACCCATCAGCGCAGCCGCAAGCTGTGTGCTTTTGCCGCCGGGAGCCGCGCACAAATCAAGCACCCTTTCTCCCGGCTTTACCTCAAGCATGGGAACCGGCGCCATAGCGCTCGGCTCCTGAATATAATACACTCCGGCCTCATGGTATGGATGTCTGCCGGGCTGGGCGCTTCTGTCATAATAATAACCATTTTCCGCCCATTCAACAGGTAATAAATCAAAAGGCAATTCGAGCCCTTTAACGGCAAGCTCTGCCGCACTCTTCTGATTCCTGTTTATTTTAACAGCATTCAGCCGCAGGGCATGATATCTCTCCTGCTTCAGACTTTCAGCAAATTCCCCGTATTCGTCCCCAAGCATCTCACGCATGCGGTTCAAAAAAAGCTCAGGCAGCATAGTCTTTCCTCCCGGCAATATTTTCAGTATTGCACCTCGACCTTTTAATACTACCACAGCGCTTTCTCATCTGCAATCAACACTTGCCTTAATTCAAGGCTTTATTACTGCCTTTATTGCTGCCCAGCTCTCTGTAGCTGTATATAATAACTATAACGGATATTATAAATGTGAGAACATCTGAAACAGGCATTGAGTATAAAACTCCGTCAAGGCCAAAATAAATCGGAAGAAGAAGTGCAAAGCCTACTCCGAATACAACCTCTCTGACAAGAGACAGCATTGTTGATGCAAATGCCTTTCCAAGCGACTGTAGATAAATAAAGGTTGCCTTGTTCACACATGCCAATATAATCATAGAAAGATATATCCTGAAGGATTTTACCGCAAAGTCTGTATAATATACACTCTCATTTGCCGCGCCAAACAGCGTTATAAGCTGGCGGGGGAATATCTCAACAATAAGCATAGCTATAAAGCCAACCAATGCTTCGGTAAGCAGCAGCTTTGTAAACAGCTCCTTTGCCCGGTCCTTCCGTCCTGCACCCATATTATATCCTACAATGGGAATGCATCCCGCTGCCATACCTACCGTTATTGAAATTACTATCTGGAAAAATTTCATAACAATCCCTACTACCGCCATGGGAATCTGTGCATACTCCTCCTGACCGAAAATGCTGTCAAGACGTCCGTATTTCTGAATCATGTTATTAATCGCCGCCATTGCAGCAACGAGGGATATCTGCGACAGAAAGCTGCATATTCCAAGCGGAATAAACCTTTTTATAAGGCTGCCCGTAATTTTAAAGCTTGATTTACCCAGCTTTACAGCTTTCATATTAAAAAGGTACCATATTGAGAGAATTGCAGTGAGAATCTGACCCATAATAGTTGCAATAGCTGCGCCCTTCATACCCCAATGCAGACCAAAGATAAATATAGGGTCAAGCACAATATTGACCGCCGCGCCCGCCAGGGTTGAAACCATTGCAAATTTAGGACTGCCGTCCGAACGTATTATGGGATTCATCGCCTGGCCGAACATATAAAACGGTACGCCGATTGTAATCCAGAAGAAATATTCCTTTGAGTTTACAAAGGTCTCCTCATTGACGCGTCCGCCGAACAGTGTAAGTATTCCTTCCATAAAAATCAGATAAATAAGCGTAAGTATAATTCCCGCAGCCACACAGAGAATAATTGCATTTCCTATACTTTTATGGGCATCCTCTTTTCTGCCTGCTCCCAGACACAGGCTGACAAAGGCGCAGCAGCCGTCACCTATCATTACGGCTATGGCAAGAGCAACCACCGTAAGCGGAAATACCACCGTATTGGCAGCATTTCCATAAGAACCGAGATATGATGCATTTGCAATAAAAATCTGGTCCACAATATTGTACAGCGCTGCAACCAAAAGAGATATAATGCAGGGAATAGCATATTTTCGCATCAATGTACTGATTTTTTCAGTCTCCAAAAAAGCGTTTGATTTTTGTTCCATAATCTACTTCCTCCTTAAAACACAAAAAGAAGCGCAAATCCGATTAGTTCGGACTTACGCTTTCGCCACTCAACTTTAACATTTTAAATCAAAAAAATTAATTTGTCAAAGCTAAAGCTTTTAAAAATTCATATAAATCCTGATTTGTCCTGCGATTTATTCTCTCGGCTTCGACTGCCTCCATAACTGATGTTTCCTTAAGCGGAAGCTCTCCGCATATATCCACGGCAATAGCTCTGCCTCCGCATGCATGCAGTACGCCGTAAATATATTCAAGCATATTTTTAAGCATTTCAAGGCTGATTATCCCCTGGTCCCAATTTGTGCGCGCATATTCCCTACTCATAATATCTTTATCTACAGACACATACAGGGGAAGGCTCATATCAGTGTCTGCAAATTTTCCGCAAAGCATGTTCTGCAGCAATTCCTTCTGTGCGCACAGCTCATCAACGCTTATACAGACCAATCTGTCGGGGTTCGGGATATTTATTTTTTTAATTGCGTTCTCCTCGGGGCCTATCATAATAATTTTTTGCAGGTTACTGTCATTTTCAATAACTTGCTTTGCCCATGAGCCGCAGCTTAGGATATCCGGTATCATTGTGGTCTGCATATCGGTATGATTATCAAAAAATACAAGATTGTAAGGTTCATTTATTCTTTTTGTAAAAATTTCGGTGATGTAATGGTAATTGCCGGAGTCAATAAAATGTATTCCGTCAAGTGGATATTGGGAAAGCTTTTTAAAAAGCAGTTCTTCAGCTTCGGCGGTACAATACATATCTGTACCTTCAATGTTTGAGCAGTCTATAAGCTTGAGTTCTTTGTTGGCATTAATCCAATCCTGCGAATAGGTGTGTGTGAAATTTAAAATCAGGTCCATGTTATAGAAAATTCTCCTTGTGTATTATTTATGTCATTGTGTAAGCTGCATGTTTCAACGCGGACACGCTGACGCAAGTGTCCGCTTATGTAACATGCAGCTTGCGCAATTCGTCTTCCGCAAAATAAACAATGATAACATTATATACAACCGTCGAATTACCAACACTATCCATTACATATGTAGGCTTGCGTTTGTTTTCCACAGCCGCTGAGCCTCTAACATTACATGTTGATATAATCCTTGAAATGCCCCTCACAAAATGATAGAGTAAAATTATCTGTTAATAATTAATTATAACCTATTTTTATGGAGAATGCCATGAGATTACTGCTTGCCGAGGACGAGGACGAGCTTTCGAGAGCACTCGTTACTCTTTTGAAACGTAATAATTATTCCGTAGATGCCGTGAGCAATGGGCAGGATGCTCTTGATTATCTCGAAACAGGAGTATATGACGGTGCTATTCTGGACATTATGATGCCCCAAATGGATGGCATCACGGTGCTTAAGAAAATCCGTGCCTCCGGAAGCTCAGTCCCGGTGCTTCTGCTTACTGCCAGAGCAGAGATAGACGACCGTGTCCTGGGTCTCGACGCAGGCGCTGATGATTATCTGACCAAGCCCTTTGCCATGAAGGAGCTTTTGGCTCGTATCCGTGCGATGACAAGGCGGCGCAGTGACACCACCAATAATTTGCTTACCTTTGGCAATGTTACTCTCGACCGTGCTTCATACCAGCTATCCGGCCCCAATACCTCCTTTAAGCTTTCAGGAAAGGAGTTTCAAATGCTTGAGCTGCTTATGATTAATCCCGGACAGGTCATATCAGCCGAACAATTCATGGAAAAAATATGGGGCTTTGACAGTGAGACAGAAAACAATGTTGTATGGGTATATCTGTCTTATCTAAGAAAGAAGCTGTCCTCTCTTGGCGCTGACATCGCGATAAAAGCCGTAAGAGGAGTGGGCTATTCTATAGAAAAGACTTAACCTGAATATAAATTGGAAAGGACTTATGTAAATGATAAAGACTCTGCGACATAAATTTATTGCCATTGCAATGGGCTCTATGGCTGCGGTGCTTATTCTTTTGGTAGGCGGCATGAATCTTATGAATTACCGAAGCATATTGTCAGATTTAGATTTGCGTCTTGATATTCTTGCGGATAACAACGGCCGCTTTCCCACAGATGGATTAAAGACCTCCGATAATGAACTGTCTGATATACCAAATATGCATGAGGATTTTTCGGCCGATAACCGTACCCTCGAAAAGCCTGATAATTCTTCTTTTTTCAGCCACAATAGGCTGTCTGAGGAAACTCCATATGACACAAGGTTCTTTACAGTAGTGCTTAAAAATGACGGAACTGTCATTTCTGTTGATACCGGCAAGATTGCCGCAGTCTCCACCTCTGAAGCAGGCGAATATGCGCAGTCTCTCTATTCGAACGGCAAATATATTGGTTTTTGGGATAGCTACAGATACCGCGCCATACAGGTAACCGGTACAAATAATGAAGAAAACACAATGTATATTTTTGTAAACTGCGAGCGTGAGCTCAACTCATTCAGAAGCTTTCTTTTTTCAAGTATTGGTGTAAGCATACTTGGCATGTTTCTTGTATTTATACTTGTTTTCTATTTTTCAAAGCTTCTTGTAAAGCCTGTTGCCGAAAGCTACGACAAACAAAAGCGTTTTATTACTGATGCAAGCCATGAGCTCAAAACCCCTCTTACAATAATTGATGCCAACACTGAGGTTATTGAAATGGAAACCGGAGAAACCGAATGGACAAAGAGCATACATAATCAGGTAAAACGTCTTACTTCACTGACACAAAAGCTTGTCTTTCTCTCCAGAATGGACGAAAGCAATTCAAATACCATGACCATGCTGGATTTCTCTCTGTCTGATGCAGTCTTGGAGACAGCTATGCCGTTTGTCGCCGTAGCCTCAACAAACAATAAAAGCCTTTCTCTTAATATTACTCCCGGACTTATCCTGCATGGCGATGAGGCGCTGATACGCCAGCTTGTTTCGCTGCTTCTGGATAATGCAATTAAATATTCCTCTGCTCAGGGTGAAATAACACTTACTCTTAAAGAAAACGGCAGAAGCAAAATTTTATCCATCCTCAACCCCGCGGATAATATATCCGCCGGCTCACAGGATATTTTATTTGACCGCTTTTACCGCGCCGATTCGTCACGCAACTCCTCAACCGGTGGCTTTGGCATCGGGCTTTCCGTTGCGAAGGCAATAGTCCTTTCACACAGGGGAAATATAAGCGCAAAAAGCGATGATGGTAAATCCATTATATTTACAGTCACTCTTCCATAAAATTTCTTCGCTTAAATATTTTTTACATAAAATTTACATATTTAAAGTTCGTTTAAGGTTCGCCTGATAAAGTGTACTTGTCAAAAAGAAAAAAAGAGAGGAGTACATAGTTATGAGCGAACAATTAATTTTTAAGCGTCATGAAATAAAATATATGATAACAAAATCTCAGCTTAAGGCGGTAAAGGAAGCAATGGAGAAGTATATGATTGCTGACGAGCATGGCAAAAATACGATTTTGAGCCTTTACTTTGACACACCTAATTACCGCCTTGTAAGAAAATCTCTTGAACACCCCATTTACAAGGAAAAGCTCAGGCTGCGCAGTTATGGCACAGCGGGCGAGGATACACAGGTATTCATCGAGCTTAAAAAGAAATATGACTCAGTTGTCTATAAGCGGAGAATCGGCATGACAAAACATGAGGCTGACGATTATCTGCTTCGCGGCAAAGGCTGCGCCGACACTCAGATATCGAGAGAGATTGATTATTTTTTGAATCTCTATGAGCAGCTTCGGCCGGCGGTTCTTCTGTCTTATGAAAGAGAAGCGTTTTATGCCAAGGATAACCACGAATTCAGAATTACCTTTGACGACAATATTCTCTGGCGCGATTATAACCTGTCGCTTGACAGCGGTATATACGGCATGCCCATTTTAGAGCCCGATAATATTCTTATGGAAATTAAAACCGCTGACGCGATTCCGCTCTGGTTTGTACAGTTTTTAAATGATAACCATATTTATCAGACGTCATTTTCAAAATATGGTACTGCCTACGCTGCTATTTGCAGTAATAACATGAACAAAGGAGATTACAGATATGCTTAATACATTATTTAACGGGATTTTTGAAAACAGCTCAGCAACCACTACATCAGTCGAGGCTACACAGTTTATACTGTGCATTGCCGTTTCCATTATAATTGGTCTTTTTCTTGCATTTGTGCACGGTTACAAAAATACCTCCAGCCGGAGCTTTCTCGTAACACTTGCGCTGCTTCCGGCAATCGTATGTGTCATTATAATGATGGTAAACGGAAATGTCGGAGCCGGAGTAGCCGTTGCCGGTGCCTTCAGTCTTGTCAGATTCCGCTCCGCGCCAGGTACCGCAAAGGAAATAGGCTCTATTTTTCTTGCAATGGGCGCAGGCCTTGTCACAGGAATGGGCTATCTTGGCTATGCGGTATTGTTTGCCCTTATCATAGGCATAATGATGCTGATTTTAAATTTGAGCGGCTTTGGCTCCGGCAGCGCCTCTCTGCTTAATAAAGCTCTTCGCATTACCATACCTGAAGATTTAAATTACAGTGAAGTATTTGACGACCTCTTTGAAAAATATACCTCCAAATGTGAAGTTGTGTCTGTCAAAACCTCCAATATGGGAAGTCTGTACAAGCTTCACTACAATGTCACTCTTAAAAGTCTCTCCGACGAAAAGGAATTTATAGACGAGCTGCGCTGCAGAAACGGCAACCTTGAAATAAGTATGTCAAGACAGGAGGAAAATAATTATGAATTATAAGATTGTTACAATAATGCTTTGTCTTACTCTGACTACCGCCGCATTTACAGGCTGTTCAGCTCAGGATACAGGCTCAAGTGATGTAATTGCAACGGACAGCACTGATGCACAGGTAATATCCTCCTCTTCGGTTACCTCTGTGAGCAGCTCGTCAGATATTGCTACAGAAGATATGTTTACCGACCGGGATAAGGAAATAGGTTATGATGAAACCACCAGCGTCAAAATAACCTTAGCTGACGGCGCAAGTACGAGCGCCTCCTCATCGGTAAGCATAGATGGCGACACTATCACAATAACCGATGAAGGTACCTACATCCTGTCAGGAAATCTGTCGGACGGGCAGCTCATAATTGACGCAGACAGCACTGACAAGGTTCAGCTGGTTCTTGACAATGCAGATATTAACTGCCGCACAAGCGCCGCAATATATGTAAGGACTGCCGACAAGGTATTTATTACGCTTGCGCCGTCTTCAGTAAACAGCCTGAGCAATAGCGATGATTTTGTCGCAATAGATGACAACAACATAGATGCTGTAATTTTCTCCAAGAGCGACCTTACACTTAACGGAAGCGGTACTCTCAATGTAACAGCAGTATACGGACATGGCATTCTGTCCAAAGACGACCTTAAATTTACAAGCGGCACATATGTAGTATCCGCCGCCGACAGCGCTCTCTCAGGAAAAGACAGTGTGCGAATAGCGGATGGCAATTTTAACCTTACAGCCGGCAAAGATGGTATTCACAGTGAAAACGCTGACGATGAGGATAAAGGATATATATATATAGCCGGCGGCAGCTTTACCATCAATGCCGACAGCGACGGGCTTGATTCCTCCTCCACAATGCAGATAGACGGCGGAACATTTAATATTACCGTTGCGGACGATGCGTTTCATTCCGATACCGAGCTTATTGTAAATGACGGAGATATAAATATTTCCACCTGCTATGAAGGTCTTGAGGCGCAAAGCATTACCATAAACGGCGGAACCATAGACCTCTATGCAACAGACGACGGCTTTAATGCGGCGGGAGGAAACGACCAAAGCGGCTTTGGCGGCAGGGGCGGAGATTCCTTTGGCAGCGGCGACTGCATCATCACTATAAACGGTGGTGTGATTAATATTAACGCTGACGGTGACGGTATTGATTCAAACGGTGATTTGATTGTAAACGGCGGTGAAGTATATGTATCCGGCCCCACTGACAGCGCTAATGGCGCTTTGGACTATGGCGGAAGCGCAGAAATAAACGGAGGATACTTTGTGGCAGTCGGTTCAAGCGGTATGGCACAGAATTTCGGTTCAGCTTCTACTCAGGGCTCAATTATGATAACGCTTTCCTCATACGCAGAGGCTGGTTCGGATATTATCCTTAAATCTTCCGACGGAAGCACCCTTTTGTCCTACACAGCACAGAAACGCTATAATAATATTGTTATTAGCTGTCCCGATATTGAAGATGGCGGAACCTACACCATAACAGCTGGCGACAGCGAAGCTACAGTAACAATGGACGGACTGATATACGGTGGCAGTATGGGCGGCGGCTTTGGCGGCGGCATGAATGACAGAATGAATGACGGAATGAATGACGGAATGAGGGGCGGCATGAAGGATAATTCAGGCGATGCTTCAACTCCGGAAGAGCTTCCCTCCGCTGATGGGCAGGAAGCTCCCTCAGACGGTTTTACATTTCCTGACGGGCAGAATGGCCGAGGCGGAATGAATAATAAAAGCATGGGAAATGCTCCGGATAACAAAGCTATGACACAATAGACGGCAGTAATTTGTAAGGAATATGGCATAGTCCCTGTGAAGGGGCTATGCCGTTTTCTTTTTTATGCGGATTGCACATAGAAAAAAGGTACCAATCTTTCAATCGGTACCTTTTTTCTTCCCTTGCAATGCCTGCGTTTATTGATTTTCCCTAAACTGCCTTATAAACTCGTGGCATTCAACCCCGGGGTTTTTGTATTACCTTTATTGCTTTATTCCTCTTCTTTATCTCTGCGCTTAAGTACAATGATAGCAGCAATTCCAATAATAACCAGAACAGCTATAATTCCTAAAATGACAGGAACCGTTTTGCTGCTCTCAGCAGTCTCTACCTCTGTTTCAGAAGGAGCCGCCGCACTGTTTTCATTACTATTGGAGTCCTCAGTAACTACTGTTTCCTCTGTCTTATCTGTCTCAACAGACTTATCTGCTTCTGTGGTGGTCTTGTCTGTTTCCGTGGTTTTCTCGGCCTCAGAGGACTTATCTGCTTCCGCAGTCTTATCTGTTAATGATGTTGAATCGACAACAGCCTTCTTTGTTGAAGTCTTCTGTACAGGCTGAACCACGCTTTCACTTTCACTTGAGCTGCTGCCCTGCGATGATGAGCTGTCATCATCATCGTCATCATCATCATTACTTCTCAGAACAAGTCCCTGAACACTTATTTCTGCGGAGGCTGTTCCTGCGCCCTCAAGTCTTGCGCCTGTGTCGGAAGGAGCTGCGTCAGTCAGAACAAGATATCCATTCATATTAATTGTATTGTCTGCATTTCTGCATATACCTGAACCACTCTGTCCTCCTACATAAGCCATAAAGCCTGCTATTGCGGCATCAGTATCAAGGCTCACAAACCAATCATCAGAAACCGCAGTGCCCTTTGTATTCACAGAGCCTGAACCATTATAGAAATAGTTGTTGGTCGCATAAATCTTTGTTGTATCCTGCAAGCCCGCCGGCTTAAGCTGTTCTGACACACTATTACTCGTCTTATATGAAAGAACACCATCCGCAAGGAAATCCGTATTCTTTGCATTATTCGTATAGAATGCTACATTGTAAGACTCGTTATCATAGGAGGTTGAGCTATATATCTGAATATCAGGGCAAGAGTTAGAATCAATACCCTTTGCCTTGTTAGCAAATGCTACACTGTTAATAAGTGTATGATATCCTGTAAGGCTCTCACCACCCATCTTAAAGCCGTTACCGTTACCAGCATTTACAAGGTTTCCTGAATCATCAAGAATATAACCGTTCATAAATGCCAATGAATTCTTAATTGTTACCTGTCCGATAGATCCTGTCTCAACCTTTGCGTAGCAGTCCCAACCGTCATCCGCATTATACGCTGCTATACATCCGTCAAATACATTACCGTCGGCAACTGTAAGCTTTGCTGCAAATCCGTCTGCATCCTCATATCCGGAATCTGCATTCAGGAAAGAGGTACAGTTAAGAATAAGGTTATTGGCAGGCCAATCCTCCCAAAGGTCAGTACTCTTATAACGTGCAATCTGAATACCCGTGTTTCCGTTTTTATAGGTCATTATGTCATCGAGAGTGTTATTGCTTCCTGATACCTGAATGCCCTTTTGTCCGTCCGCGGAATTAGTAACGTCAAAGCCCTGGAAGTACCAATAGTCACCTGCAAAAATCATTCCGGCGCATGCCTTGTTAAAGTCAAATACAGGCCGGCTTGTCGCCTCGGGGTCAGCGAACATATAAATAAGCTCGTCTTCGGTTCCGTCTATGCCTCTTTCGATAACTAATGTCTCATAGAAGCTATAAGTACCCTCCATTACAATAATCTGGTCACCAGGCTGTGCAAACTTTATTGCTTTGGTAACAGCCATCGGGTCCTCTCTTGTTCCCTGAGCATACTCTCCACCCTCAGGACTTACATAGATTACATTTCTTCCGATATCACCATACTGTACCTTTATGGATGTTCTCTGTACAGTGTAATCCGTCATTTTTTCATACTTTGATGGAGTATAATCTTCATCAGGCATCACTTCCGCCTCAAAACCATTATATCCGGGATATACCGTGACGGCGAAGTGATACTTGGTATCAGCCGTAACCTCCATGCCCTCTACCAATGTGCCGCTGTCGCACCTCAAGGTTAATGTTCCGTCTACATTACCATAGTAAACAAGGTCATAATCCTGTGAATTGCTGAATGAAGCTGATTCAAACTGAATCTTGGTAGTAACATATGTAATTTCTCTTTCCTCAGCCGGCTCATCATCTTCAGGCGATATCGTTGTGAGAGATACATTGTTTACAGTAATCTTAGCATTTCTTGATGCATAGAAGCCAAGATATATGTTGTTCTCGTCAAGCTTTGTCAACTCGTCGCCGTCGTCTCCATGATAATAGGTCTGGCTTGTGGTATTTCCATTCTCATCCGTATAGCTTAAGATATAACCTGTATTGTTTCTCTGAATAGTTAAATGGAAGGTTGTGCGTTCTTCAACAGTTACAGCCTTATCCATCGAATTTGTAAGATTTCCTACAATATTGTAGTTTCCTCCTACGCCTTCAGTATCATATTGTACGGCGCTGGTATCGAGAGTCGTCATTGTGCTGCTGAACTCATCGGTCCTTGAACCATCCGCCAAGCCCTCGATATTCTCAGTTGTAACACCCTTTTTCTCCTGAGCGCCTACACCGAGGTACATGCCGTATTTTGTGCCTGCGTCAGATACGGTCTCATTTGTCGAATCCCAATAATACTCTACCTTAGTAACAGTTGCCATGTAGGAATTATTCCATATCGACGAAGAATCCCCGTCAGCTCCTACCGTATCGGCAGCCATTATTCCGAAGCCCTCCTGACCGTTCGAATAAGTCCATTGGTCAACCGTTATGTCGGCGGAAAGAGTAAAGTTTTCAGTCTCCGGGTCCATAGTAGTGTAATAGAACGCAATACCATCTGTCGAGTTAGGTACAAGCTTTCCCTTACCTCCGAGCGACCACACCGAAACTCCCTCGGGGTCGTTCTCATTTACCTCTGAATATGAATCGTACAGTACGCCATCGCTGTCCTTTGATGTGTTGCTTGTACTTGAACCATATGTCCTAAACTGCCATGTTTTCTGCGCTTCTTCGGTAATTGTCTGCGTAAACGCTTCCGACATAGGACCGGTAGTGCCATTTCCATTTGCTAATACGGAAAAGCTGTAGGTCTGTCCTACCGTAAGTCCCGTAAAATGATATACCGCCGATGTAGTCGAACCGACATATTCGCCGTCAAGGTATACATCATAGCTCTCCGCCTCCGTAACTGCATTCCATGTGAAGCGGACATTGCCGGAGCCTTGATTCTCCGCGTCAATAATTGTAGGCTGTGCCATAGGAAGCACAAAGTAATCCGCCTCTACCGTTTCGCTGGTCTTGCTTACCTCTCCCGCGCGTGCGGCAATCGCCTGAAACTCGTATGTGCCGCTTGCTGAAGGCGTAAATGTAACGCTTCCGGTATCGAACTTGCTCAAATCATCCGTGTAGGAGATTGTTTCAATAAGGTCTCCATCCTTAATCATTCTAATGTCAACCGAATCCGCATACCGTCCGCCTACCTGCGCAGTAAACGGTACGGTAATCGTTCCCGCCGCACTGTCAACAACAGGCGTAGACAATTCAGGCGTCATAATGCTGTCCCAATCAATCGGGTCACGATAATCTATTGTAATAGAATAAATCACAACCTTTGAAGCTGCTGCATAGAAGTAATATGTATGTCCCTCCTCCAGCTGGTATGAATAGGTCTGTGTACCGCTGGCAGCCTGGGTCTGCACATCGTATGTGCCTGTAGTGCCATCTACAAAATATTGATCCTTGCTATTATTCTTGGTTGTTACCTTAAACTTTCCGTCCGCCTGTGCCGTAATTACAACAACAGCACCCTCAGCCGGAACCGTTCCCTTTGCATTGGTCGAGCCGCCGACTTCCGTTCTCGGGTTGCTGGTTCCTGCCACAGAACCGCTTGACGAGGTATAAGGCATATCTTGCATAACCGTAAGTCCGCCGTCATATTCCACACCCGTATAAAGACCTCCGGTAATGTCGATTATATTCAGCCCTTCCTGATAGGTTGCCAGAACGACTATAATCCTGTCGGTATCCTCTGTCATTGTAAACATTGAGGAGTCGTCAATCTGGGCAAGAATATCGTCGTCACTGCAGGAAAGTATATAAACAGTACCAACCTCCAGCTTACCGAAGCCGTCAGCCTCAGTATATGTAACTCCCTCTGTTGCACCCTGAGCCGTCAGAGTAAGAGTCGCACTTCCAAGCTCCACCTCTGTCTCATCAATGTAAACCGTCGGTGTAAGCGCAGTTGAGCTTACCGTAATCTCCAGCTCCGTCATATCGGAGGTCGCTGTGAAGGTATCAGAGGAGCCTACAACTGCCTTTGTATCGCTGTCGTCCTCTGTTGAAACCTGATATTTATCATCAATTCTTAATTTTAATACATCCCCGTCAGCCGAAACAGTCTGAACTGCATCGGTCTCAGTCGTTGTGTTTGTCACCGTTACCTTATTTCCGTCAGTAAGTTCCACTCCACTCAAGCTGACAGTTGGGGTAACAAAAGCGCTGCCTACGACAACAGTAAAGCTTCCACCGTCCTCATAGCTTCCAACCTTTAATGTTGTGCTTCCGTCCACAGTCGCTCTGTAATCAGTGTCCTCTGTTCCCTCACTATTAACAACCGTCAATGCAAGAGATTTACTCTCTAAATCAACTGCCGTCCCTGAGGTTAATACAGTGTCTCCTGCTTTAACTGAGTAACCGGAGGGTAACCCGGTGATGGTAGGGGTTAATGAAATTGTCTCTACGGAACTGATGGTCTCTGTTACTTTTATATAATAAATATCTATTCCACTTACATCAGCACCTATGTAATATTCTCCTGCTTCTTCAATATCAAGTTCAAAAGGGTCTGGTGTTGTTCCCTTTGCCAAGTCAGGACTCGTTGCAACAGTCTCATTACTAGAGTCTTTAATTACAACATGTCTTACATCTCCCGTAATTCCTCCAGATTGATTTGCATATATTGTAACCGTAGCCGCTCCTGTAGTTGTTATCTTTATAGCAAACTTTTCATTTTTTACATCTATTGTGCCCGCTGTCTGAATTCTGGTGGTAAATGTTTTATCTCCAACAGTTTTACTGCCAGTAGTCCCTTTTACACCCGTTAATAATGTAAAATATTCTTCTACAACAGTTGCTTCACTAAGTGCAGTGAAAGTTCCCACTGTGTCTGCGTTCAACTCATAGCTTTCATAACTTGTCGTAGAGCTTGCAGCTTCCGTTACCTTTATATAATAAATATCTATTCCACTTACATCGGCACCTATGTAATATTCTCCTGCTTCTTCAATATCAAGTTCAAAAGGGTCTGGTGTTGTTCCCTTTGCCAAGTCAGGACTCGTTGCAACAGTCTCATTACTAGAGTCTTTAATTACAACATGTCTTACATCTCCCGTAATTCCTCCAGATTGATTTGCATATATTGTAACCGTAGCCGCTCCTGTAGTTGTTATCTTTATAGCAAACTTTTCATTTTTTACATCTATTGTGCCCGCTGTCTGAATTCTGGTGGTAAATGTTTTATCTCCAACAGTTTTACTGCCAGTAGTCCCTTTTACACCCGTTAATAATGTAAAATATTCTTCTACAACAGTTGCTTCACTAAGTGCAGTGAAAGTTCCCACTGTGTCTGCGTTCAACTCATAAGATGTTCCCTCAGTCGAATCACTCAGCAACATAACATTCTCATTTCCCGGAGATACCTGAGATACCCCCCCTAAATCGTTTCCGGAGACATCAACCGTACTGTTTTCGGTTTCCTCCTCGGCAGATACAGGTGTAACCGTAAGTCCTGACAGTACCATTGCACCTGCCAGCAGCCATGCTACGACTCGACCTGCCCTTTTACCTTTCCATAACTTCACTTTTTAGCCCTCCGTTTTTTCAAGCACGATAATTGAAAATTAAGTTGTTTAAACCGACTTATGCATTTGCGGATTCCATAAGCTGATACTTGCGTCAGCGTATCAGCGTTGGAATATGCAATATGCACAATGACGCTTCCGACAATGACTTGCTTTCCAATCACCTGCAATATTTATTCAAAATGCCCGTCCGTATTCCGATAGATAATCTTATACTATACTTTTATCTGTCAATTTTCAAGAGGGAAGCTTCGTCTATTGTAAATCTTGGTGGTCGCTAATACTTTTTGTTCGCCGTTTTTGTAAATTATTCCTATATTTTA